>JAPHRJ010000132.1 GCA_026196045.1 Gammaproteobacteria bacterium | reverse complement strand
TAAGCCACTGAACCATCGGTGCCCAGGTTGCCTCCGGCCTTGCTAAACGCATGGCGGACTTCAGAAACTGTACGATTACGGTTATCGGTCAGGCAGTCGACCATCACCGCCACGCCATTGGGGCCATAACCCTCATAGCGCACTTCCTCATAATTATCCCCATCGGTCGCACCGGCACCCCGTTTTACGGCACGTTCGATGGTGTCCTTGGTCATATTCGCACCAAGGCCTTTATCTATCGCGGCCCGCAGACGTGGATTGGAATCGACATCGCCCCCACCCATACGTGCAGCAACGGTGATCTCACGAATTAATTTGGTAAATAACTTGCCCCGCTTGGCGTCCTGGGCTTTTTTACGATGCTGGATATTGGCCCATTTACTGTGTCCGGCCATAGTTACTCCTGGAATTTTATAATTATGAAACTTCAGCGATTTTATCGGAAAAGGGAGACAGGAACCAGCGACGAAAATCGCCTGCGCAAAAGAAAACCGCCCTGAAAAGGGCGATTCCTGACAGTTAGCTGTAATACAGAAGAAAAAAGGAAATGATATCGACTCTACTGATCAGAATCGGGGATATAAATCGCTGTTCTTTCCAGGTCCTGCCCCTGTTCACTGTCGAAAATAAACAGGTGTTTGCCAATCAGGATGTTGTCGCCATGCTTAAGGAGTTGTTTGTCCACTTTTTCGTCATTAACCAGAGTGCCATTGGTGCTGCCCAGATCTTCAAGTGTCACATCCTTGATACTGTCCAGATAAGCATTGGGAGTTAAGACTACTCTGGCGTGATAGCCACTCACGGCGGGATCATCCAGTTGAATACCGTTATCGGCAAGTCGGCCTATGCTGACGTTGTCACCTTCCAGTTTATAGGTACTTAAGGTGACACCTTCATATTTTAGTAACAGCTTTGCCAAGGTTATTTACTCTCAAATAGCACTATTAATCAGAGGCTGTGAAAACAAACTTGTTACCACCAACTTCCAGCTCATCACCGGCATTCAATGGCACACTGGCACCAGTCAATGTTTGTCCGTTGATGCGTGGATGTAGATTCTTATCGGCCGTTGTACCACCCATCTGCATAAAATGAAAACCATCACCACGGCGAGCAATTACCGCAACCTGTCCACCCGGTTTACCCAGAGTCGTATAAGCACGACTTAATTCAAGTATATTACCTGCATCTGGCCCGCTCATTGCTTTGACAATATAGGATTTCGTTTGTTCTGCCTTTTTGCTGCCAGCAGGCATAATCTGACCAGGAGAAATGACGACTGTACTATCAAAAGCATGAGCCTTCTCATCAACAAACTTAAGTTCATGTCGACCAATACGAACAATATCACCATTTTCCAGCTGCCGTTTGGTAACTTTTTTACCGTTCAGCAACACGCCGTTGGTACTATTCATATCTTCTACATAGACATTCTGTAACAATAAAAAAATACAATGCAAACCACTCACTGTGGGATCATCAAGATGAATATCATTATCCGGTTTACGCCCTAAGGTGGTTTTTTCTTTTTCTATTGGGTACTCACGAATAACCGTTCCATCATGCATTAATATTAATTTATTCATAGCTCAATCCCGACCAAATTATTCATTTTCGATACCACTAGTATCTGAGAATGCCTGCTGTTTTTTTACCAGTACGATAGAAATATTATCCTTACCACCCCGGCCATTCGCCGCTGAAACAAGCGAGGTCGCTATCGTTTCCAGCGCAGTCGCAGACACTTCCTGTCCTTGTCCCTGAAGATGCTGATCAAATATTTCAGCAATTTCATCATCCGTAACCAGATCTGTTAATCCATCTGAACAGAGTAAATACAGATCATCATGACAGGCTTTTCTTTCAGCCACATCCACCTCAACCGTATCTGCAATACCCAGTGCTCGGGTAATCAGATTACGACTATTTGAGCTGATGGCTTCTTCTTCGGTAAGAAAACCGTTATCCAGCATTTCCTGCACCAGAGAGTGGTCGGTTGTTACTGGAGTTAACTGATCATCACGGTAGCAGTAAATTCGTGAATCACCTACATGTGCAAGAATTACCGAATCACCATGAAACAAGGTGAGTACGATAGTGGTGCCCATGCCGGCACATTCAGGCTGCTCCATAGCCATGCGTACAATCTCATTGTTTGCATACCGAATCGCACCATGAACAGTTTCGGTATAATCAATGGCATCATCACTGGTTGCTGGCACCAGTACATTACGCAAAGCATCCGTTATACAGTTCACAGCTAATTCACTGGCCACTTCACCTGCGTTATGTCCACCCATGCCATCGGCCAATAGAACCAGCCCCAGGTTAGAGTCCCAGCTGATCTTGTCTTCATTATGTCCTCTAACAAGCCCTACATCTGACAGTCCGTGTATGATTAATTTTGCATCATCACTTATCACTGTTTACTTCCACCGTTGTTTGCTGATTCTTTTTCTTATTCTTGGTTATTAAACGATCACGACAACGCATGAACGCTTTTGCCATCTGTTCCCCCGACTGAAAACGTCGTTCTATATCCTTATGTAAAGCCTTATTAATAATCTGGCTTGCACAGGAAGGCAAATCGGGTTTAAACATCCGCACATCAGGATGTTTTTCATTAGCAATCTTATACATCAAACTGGCCAGAGAATCTGCAACAAATGGCAGTTCACCCGCTAACATTTGATAAAAACTCACACCTAATGAAAAAAGATCCGAGCGACCATCAACCTTATTGCCCGCCAGTTGCTCAGGTGACATATAGGATGGACTACCTAAAATAGTACCTGTTTTGGTTTTGCTGGCATCCGTCAAACAAGCTACACCAAAGTCCGTCACGGTCACTGTTTTTTCTTCAATATCATAAAGAATATTGGCTGGTTTAATATCACGATGTACCACTTTTTGCTCATGCGCATAATCCAGTGCCTCAGCCACAGCAATCATAATGTCAAAAACATCAACCGCAGGTAAGAGTGTATCGGGTTTACAATACTCAAGCAGGTTTCCACCTTTCAGGTAATCCATCGCAATATAGGATAATTCCTGATCTTCACCCACATCATAAATGGTCACAATATTTGGGTGATTTAAACGCCCGGCCGTTTCGGCTTCTCTGAAGAAACGTTGTTTAATATCCTCAAGCTGTTCTGCTTCAAACTCCTGAGCAAGGCTCATGGTTTTAATCGCAACGGTTCGACCAATCTTGGGGTCGTGCCCCATATACACCATGCCCATGGCTCCACGACCGATCTCGCAATCTACCTTGTAACGACCCAGCATGGGTTTCTCAACACCCATGCTACTAATCACCATCGTGGCATTTGAATTGGCTGGGGCAACATTGCCACCAGTACCTATTATCTGATTGGAGACTTCCTGATTACGTTCCATCCTGTCTTTGACATCATTATATGCTTCGTCATGTTCCGCAATATAACGAAAGACAGTAACAGCCTTGTTGAACTGGCGTTTACGTTCGTAATCCAGTCCCAGGTTGTACAGTTTGCTCAGTAGAGAATCATCAAAAAAACAGTCTTTGTATTTTTCAAAGGCCTGGTCCAGCTGACCCTGTTGATGCAGGAACTGTCCCAGTGACTGATTTGCCACAGACAGTTGTTCATAAATATTGGTAATTCGTCTTTCAATGGTATGTTTAATACCAATAACAATATGCCCTACTATCAGTGCACAAAGTGGTGTCATTAGCGGTAGCCATACCGCTTCTGACAACATTGAATAGAAGAAAATATTCAATAATACAATACCTATCAGCACACTGAGTACCACACCAGTGAGCAAACGAATGCGTGGTAATAAAAATACCAGATACAGGGCAATCATAGTAAAGGCAGCTATCTGTGCCAGGTAGCGAGAATCAGGTACCGCATATAATTCATCATTTAATAAGCTGGAAACGGCATGAGCAGTGACCATTACTGGCGGCATCAACTCACCAATGGGCGTCATCACCGGATTAACATGCTGCTTGGCCGTCAAACCAATTAACACTGTTTTATCTCTAATATCCTGACGAGCGACCTGCCTGTTAATAACATCCAGAATGGAGAAAACCTTAAAAGCAGGTTGATCATTTTTACCTTCATAAAAGCGAGGATAAATACGCAATTTGTTGTCCGTAACCAGCTCACGTTGTGCCAGTTCAATATTGTTTCCAAGATCAACTTTGATATGCCGTGTAGTTAATTGCAGGTTACGAGCAGCCATCATTAAAGTGAACGAAGGTAAATAGCTATCACCGAACTGGAATACCAAAGGCATCTCACGTACAAAGTCACGTTCACCTTTCCCTAAACCAATAAGTCCGGCTCCCCCGGCATGGCGGGTTACGGTTTCAATAGGCATGTACACCTTATCTACAACAGGAACTGGATTTCCATTTAACCATTCCATAAACCGGTTGGACTTTTCAGGTACAGCCACATCTCGCAACGTGTATTTACGCAAATGATCCGGCAAGGTATCAAAAGAGGACGCGCGAAGAGAATCATCATCCATGATGTAGGGCATCGCCAATACCACGCGACCTGCTCGGCTAAAACTGTTCGCCAGGGTTTGATCCGTATCCATGGTTTTTTCGAGCTTGAGTAACTTGCGTTTGATCGATGTCCTTACCTTGACGGTTTTGGAACTGATCTGTTCATTGAGTTCCTGTAACTCATCTAGGCCACGAGAAGTTTGTTGAGTATCAAATGGAATAGCCATCCCCAGTACGGCGGGTCTGGCGGAAGATAGAATATCAGTTGCTTTGGCTAGCAAATCCCGAGGCCATGGCCAGGCCCCCAGCTCATCCAGAGCGGCATCATCAATGGTGACGACCACAACATCCTGATTGACAGGTTTGGATGATGAAAAACGAACCCCGAGATCGTAACCCAGCCATTCAATTTGCTGGAAAAAAGCTATTTTGGAAAACATCAGGATACTGAGCGTTACCAGTAGCCCGATAAACCAGTCACTTTTCAGAGTTGAAAACTTAATCGCCTGTTCTCCACGATCGTAAAAAATTTGTGGGTTTTACACTATTAGGCATCAAGAATGCCTGTAAAAAAGCCCGCCTAATTTTATCCATCACACGGGCCACTATTTATATTTATATATATTTCGGCAAATTACTGAATGACATGAGGAATCAGTTTAAGCCAAACAAAAAAAAAGCCCCCAAAAACTGGAGGCTGACTATTTTTTGCGCATTAACTCTCGGTTGTTGGTTTTTTGCGCAGTTTTATATGTAATTCCCGAAGCTGTGATTCATTAACGGTCGATGGTGCCTGGGTCAGTAGACAGCTTGCTGTCTGGGTTTTCGGGAATGCCATCACATCACGAATTGAAGCCGCACCCGCCATTAACATCACCAGTCGATCCATTCCGAAGGCAATGCCACCATGAGGTGGGCAGCCGAACTGCAGGGCATCCAGCAGGAAGCCAAACTTGTCCTTCGCTTCGTCATCATCGATTCCCAGCAACTTAAACACAGTAGCCTGAATATCAGCCTGATGAATACGCACCGAGCCGCCACCGACTTCGGTGCCGTTCAGTACCAGATCGTAGGCACGGGAAAGCATTTCACCGGGATTTGCCTGTAATTCTTCAGG
>JAPHRJ010000103.1 GCA_026196045.1 Gammaproteobacteria bacterium | reverse complement strand
ACGTTTACAATAATAAATCATTAAGGCTTTAAACTTGATGCTATCAATTGCATCAATGACATAATCATAGTCCTGAGACAATATGTCCTCGTAGTTTTGCATATTAAGAAAATCATCAATCGCCTGAACCTTACAGGCAGGATTAATTTGCTGAATACGTTCAGCCATCACGGCAATTTTCTTTTGATCAAAGGTATTAGTAAGACTATGTAACTGACGGTTAATATTACTCGGTGCAACCTCATCATAGTCAACCAGTGTAAGTGATCCAGCTCCAGAACGTGCCAGTGCTTCAACAGCCCAGGAACCAACTCCACCAATACCAATCACACATATGTGTAATTCAGCCAGGTGTTCATAAGCGACATCGCCATATAAGCGTTGCAAGCCTTCAAAACGTTGCTGGTAATCAGATTTTGACATAACTAATTTATTGACTGGTATTAACTAATGTTCAATATCGATTTTGCATTTTGTGTCGTCTGTTTTGCAATATCATCGATGCTAACAGCTTTAATCTCTGCCAGTACACTCAAGCAGTCGGTAAGGTATTCAGGACTATTCCGTTCTCCACGATGGGATTCCACCACCATATCGGGAGCATCGGTTTCCAGTACGATTGAGCCCAGATCTATCTCCTTCGCCAGCTTACGAATTTTACTGGAACGCTCATAAGTCAGTGTGCCACCAAAACCCAGTTTAAATCCAAGATCAATATACTGCTGGGCCTGTTGTAAACTGCCATTAAAGGCATGTGCAAAGCCACCCTTGAGTTTGTATTTCTTTAGCAAACTCAATACCTGATCATGAGCTTTGCGAACGTGTAACACGACCGGAAGATTAGCATCGCGCGCAACAACGAGTTGGGATTCAAAAATCGTCAACTGGCGCTGTGTATCCAGATCCTTTATATAAAAATCCAGTCCAATCTCACCAATAGCAATAAGATTATGTGATGCAACATAGTGTTCCAGTTGTTTAATATCATCATCCTGATGTTGTTCTATAAAAACAGGATGCAAACCTAAAGCTGGATAGAGTGCAGGATATGCTCCTGAGCTTCTGTTATCACATAATGATATAAGATTACCCCAGCCTTTTCGTTCAATCGCTGGAACTAAAATATGCTTGATCCCCTTTGCCTGACATCGTGTCAGCACTTCATCCCTGTCATGCTCAAACTCCTGAACATCAATATGACAATGGGTATCAAATAGTTCCATACATTATTGCTTCAGTTGTGCAAATGCCTGAGCCATAGCCGTAGCAGGTTGTTTATTACTTTGCTTATGATTGCCTGATTTCCGGCTATTGGCTGATTTAGCATTCGATCCTTTGTTGTTACCAGTTCGATTATCCGTTTTATGTGCAGAGCCTGTCTTTTTATCCTGGGAGGATCTGTCCAGCTCTTCTGCCAGACGCATACTCAGGCCAATACGTTTACGATTAATATCCACTTCCATGACTTTAACTTTGACCACTTCACCTGTTTTAACAACCTCACGAGGATCCTTTATAAAACTATCCGACATTACCGATATATGCACCAGGCCATCCTGATGTACGCCAATATCGACAAAGGCTCCAAAGTTAGTCACATTAGTCACGACTCCTTCGAGAATCATGCCTGCTTTCAAATCTGTTAACTTTTCTACACCATCTTTGAAACTGGCTGTTTTAAATTCAGGACGAGGATCTCGTCCAGGTTTATCCAGCTCAGAAATAATATCTTTAACTGTTAGTTCACCAAAATCATCATTAGTATAATCATTCGCAGCCAGAGCTTTCAGAAATTGACTATCGCCAATGATACTTTCTATTTTTTTACTATTCTTCTGTAAGATATTTTCAACAACAGGATAGGCTTCTGGGTGAACCGCTGATGCATCCAGTGGATTCTTTCCGTTCATAATACGCATAAAGCCAGCGGCCTGTTCAAATGCTTTAGGGCCAAGGCGTGGTACCTTTAAGAGTTCCTGTCGATCTTTGAATGCGCCATTTTGTTCGCGGTAACTAACAATATTATTAGCCAGTGCTTCGGATAAACCAGCCACTCGTGCCAATAAAGGCGCTGAAGCTGTATTCACTTCTACTCCAACCGCATTTACACAATCTTCAACAACAGCACCCAGTTTACGTGCAAGGTAAGATTGATTAACATCATGTTGATACTGTCCTACACCAATTGATTTGGGTTCTATCTTAACGAGCTCTGCCAGTGGATCCTGCAAACGGCGAGCAATAGATACGGCTCCTCTTAAGGAGACATCCAGATCAGGAAATTCTTTAGCGGCATATTCTGATGCGGAATAAACCGAAGCACCCGCTTCACTCACAACTAAACTGGAAAGTTTTAATTCCGGATGCTTACTGATTAACTCTTTAGTCAGTTTGTCGGTTTCACGTGAGGCCGTACCATTACCGATACTCACCAGCTCCGGCTTATGCTTCTTCGCCAGGGCAGCCAGTATCGCGATGGACTCATCCCATTTACGCCTGGGTGCGTGCGGATAAATCGTTGCCTGCTCTAACAACTTACCAGTGTTATCAACCACGACGACTTTAACGCCAGTACGTAGGCCAGGATCTAGCCCAATGGTTGCGCGTGGCCCTGCGGGTGCAGCTAATAAAAGATCACGCATATTTTCACCAAAGACACGAATAGCTTCTTCTTCTGCCTGTTCCCGCAAGCGCAGGTTTAATTCTGTTTCCAGTTGCATGGATACTTTAACTCGCCATGCCCAACGAACACATTCAAGTAACCAGTTATCTGCTGGACGACTCTCGTTGCTAATATTGAACGATTTGGCAATTAATAAATCGCATCGGCCCAATGCATCGTACTGTTCCAGGTCATCCTGTCCTTTGACGCTCAACTTGATACGTAATACACCTTCTGAGCGGCCGCGGAACAGAGCCAGAGCACGATGTGACGGAATTTTATTAATTGCTTCGTGGTAGTCAAAATAGTCAGCAAACTTTTCCCCTTCCTGCTGCTTGCCGTCCACCACGGTTGACCTGACTTCACCCTGTTCCCAGGCGTAATCACGTAATTGCCCGACCAGATCGGCTTCATCAGCAACTCGTTCCATGAATATCTGTCGTGCTCCTTCCAGTGCAGCATCGCTATCCGCAAACCCCGCTTCTTCATTAATATAGGATACTGCCAGTACAGTGGGATCCTGCGCAGGATCTTCCTGCAAGCTATCGAGTAAAGGTTCCAGGCCCGCTTCACGGGCAATTTGTGCCCTGGTACGACGCCTGGGTTTATAAGGTGCATACAGATCTTCCAGGCGCGTTTTGGTATCTGCGGCTAATAACGTTGCCTTTAACTCATCACTTAATTTGCCCTGCTCAGTAATACTTTTGATAACAGTCGCTCGACGGTCTTCGAGTTCACGCAGATACACCAGACGTTCTTCCAGTTTTCTTAGCTGAGTATCATCCAGCACACCGGTAACTTCTTTTCGATAACGGGCGATAAAAGGAACGGTTGCCCCTTCGTCGAGTAAGGAAATGGCCGCCTCGACCTGTGCCGGGCGAACCGTTAGTTCTTCTGCAATCGTTTCAACAATGTTCATTTAATTTTATTTCTCCCAAAGACAGCTCGTGGAGTGTAAACAAAACATTCAGACTCGGACAGACTTGAAATTTTCCGCTATTGCTAAATTGCGACCTGTCACAGGAAATACCTGGCGTTAAAGACCCCACCCCCACCCCATCCATATTGTTTACAGGGCAGTTTCTTTCTAAGCCGAATTATTAAAAAATAATGATATTCGCTTATATTTTAATAACTTACCTCTCTTTTTACAGAGTCCAGTCATACACCCGTCAAAAAGCTTTAATCTAACAATATCCCTTAACAATCAATAAGATAATTATATACACAGGTAATTTAGACGACTATTTTCCATTACTGTTATCTCCTGATTTTGGGGAAATCACCCCAAGAGAGAACCATACAAAAATTAAACTATCCTACCCAGAATCCGATAACCATCAGGAATATAAGTAAATTGTAGTAATACCAGCAGTTACCTGAGGTTAGTAAGTGAAGAAACGCTTTGGCAGTAGCAAACTCCAATGGACGTTGATTATTGGGTTTGGGCTTATCATCACCATCATGGCCTTTACCTGGTACGACAACCGTAAGCATATTGATAGTCTCTATGAGATTATCAATAGCAGTCGCCAAGCCAGTCAGAAAATGGAGATTATCGCTTCACTGATTGAAATCTCCCGTAGCCGTACAAGACTCACCAATAAAATGCTGCACACGGATGATCCATTTGTTAAAGATGAGATTGGTCAGGACTTAAATGTACAGGCGACAAAATTTGCCGTTCTACGTGAAAAACTTCTTAATACTGGTTTGACGAAAGAAGAACTAACGATCCTGCATTTTCAAAATGAAGCTATTCGCCCCACCCTGCAGTTACAACGAAAAGCTGCGGACATGGCCCTGAGTGAGGACCCTGCTGTCGTCAAACAGGCTCAAGCCATTCTTATTGAAGATGTCTACATGGGACAGGGTGTTATTATCGATTTTTTTATGGAGTTACTCCAACTCCAGAAAACAACCATTGATGCCGCCTCTGAAAAAGCAGCGAAAGAATATCGAATTGCGGCACAACTGGAAGTATGGCTTCTCTTTATAACTTTATCCCTTGCAATATTTATTGCAACCGTTGTGATTCGCCGTACAGGTAAAACAGAAAAAGCCCTGTTCCTGGAAAAGGAACGAGCACAAATCACTTTAAAGAGCATCGGTGATGCGGTTATCACAACTGATAAATATGGCCGGATTGAATACCTCAACCCTATTGCTGAAAAAATTACTGGCCATTTTAGTCATAATGTCCAGGGTCAACTCATTACAGACATCTTTAAGGCTTATGATGAGATTAATAAACGCTGGCTTTCAGAATGTATCCTGCACTTCTTACATACTGGCAAATTCAATATTCCATCAAATGATACAACCTTACGTACCAAAGAAAATAATAAACTCGATATCGCCGTTACGATTGCACCTATCCAGACAATGCAAAGTGAAGTGCTGGGTGTCATAGCCACATTCCAGGACATTACAAAAACAAAAAGTCTGGCTAAGCGACTGGAGCACCAGGCTCGACATGATCCTCTGACAGGCCTGTTAAACCGTCGCGAATTTGAGATAAAAGTTAATCAGGCATTAAATCTATTTTCTGAAAACACTGAACATGCATTGTGCGTACTTGATCTAGATCGATTTAAGGTTGTTAATGATACTGTTGGTCATACCGCTGGGGACGAACTGCTACGTCAGCTTTCGCAACGCATAAAAATGCAACTTAGAAAGGGTGATCTGGTTGCAAGAATTGGTGGCGATGAATTTTCAATTTTCCTGCCAAATATTAATCAGGAAAATGCAACACTAATTGCAGAAGATATTTTAAATACTATCCGTGAATTTCATTTTTACTGGAATAAACAAACGTTCCGTGTTGGTGCCAGTATTGGCCTGGTAGATGCTCCGCCTAAATCTTCAGATTACGCTTACCTTTTCCATGCGGCTGACACCGCCTGTTATATTGCTAAACATGAAGGGCGGGATCGAGTTAATGTTGTATCTATAGATGACAAATGGTTAACAGAAAAACGTGAGGAAACACATTGGGTATCCAAAATTGAATCTGCATTGCAAAAAGGAAGTTTCATTTTATATGGCCAGGATATTGTCCCATTAAAAGATAATGACAACGAACCAAATCACAAAGAAGTTCTGCTACGTATGGAAGGAGTTAACGACGATATTATTTTGCCGATGGCCTTTATTCCTGCAGCTGAACGCTATAACTTAATGAGTAAAATTGATGAATGGGTTATCAAACAAACACTTAATATAATAAGTGACTCAAACAGTGGTTCCATCTATAACGTCAACCTTTCTGGTCAAAGTATGGGTGACCAAAAATTTACAAAAAAGGTTACCCAATTAATTACAGAAAGTAATATAGATACTTCTCTATTATGTTTTGAAATCACAGAAACTGCCGCAATATCGAATCTGCATAATGCGCAAACATTCCTGGATGAACTACATCAACTTGGATGCAAGACGGCTCTAGATGATTTTGGCAGTGGCTTGAGTTCGTTTGCCTACCTGCGAAACTTGAAAATAGATTATCTGAAAATAGACGGTATGTTTATAAAACAAATCACAGAAGATCCAACCTGCCGAATTATGGTTGAATCTATCCACGCGGTCAGTCAGGCGATGAACCTGCTCACTATTGCAGAGTTTGTTGAAAATGATGCCGTCAGGAGAGTACTACAGGAAATTGGGATCGACTACGCTCAAGGTTACTTCTATGGAAAACCAGAACCACTAATAAAAAGTAATAATGTTATAAATATAAACCTGGCTGCAAAATAGCACTTATCTTTAATATCAACATTTACAACCAAAACAAAACGTTAAAACTATAAAACCCACCCTCTACAATTTCCATGTCCTTATGAAAATTATATAGACATAAGAAAATTAATAAAGCAGCCAACTCATGCTAACAAAGGAAACAACTTGTTCTCTTCAAGATGAATTCGCTTCTCTACCAGAGTAAACACCTCTTCTGTTTCTTTGATAAACTTATTAAGCTCTTTATTTTCAAGCTTATGACACCAGTGTTTAATATAGTTATTTAATAATCTTTCAAGCTCAAACGTATTATCAAGAAATCGCTTTGCAACTGTCTTAAGCTCTTTATTATCATTGGTTAGTAAATCAGGGTATAGTGATCTTGCTTCATGTTTAAGATGGTTACTTAACTTTGCCTGGAATCGCTCAAGTAACTCACAAAAAATCGAGTTTGTATGCATTTCTGCATTCCCTACTAGCACGGCCAGAATTTTTCGCAGGTTTTCTATTTCTATATTCTCATTTTTTAACTCTGCTATTGGGATCATTATTAAAGACTCCTTATATTGGTTTTATAGTATTATGATTATCGCCTGAATTTTACGACTGATATTTTTCTTTGCAATGATCATCATCAAAGCGAAAAATTAATTACTAAAGATAGACGAATAATCTTAATTTATAGTAGAGATTTATGGATTCTATACTTCCTTCTGTGAAAGTAAAGCCGCATGTGCCGCAGCAAGTCGAGCAATCGGTACTCGTGGTGCTGAACAGGACACATAACTCAAACCAATGTCATGACAGAACTTAATCGACTTCGGATGACCGCCGTGCTCACCACAAATACCGATGCTCAGATCCTTACGCACATTGCGTCCCCATTCAATCGCAATCTGCATGAGTTTACCAACACCTTTAATATCAAGTACTTCAAATGGATTATCCTCCAGAATACCCATTTCATT
>JAPHRJ010000087.1 GCA_026196045.1 Gammaproteobacteria bacterium | reverse complement strand
TGGCCATGCATGCTGGCTTTGCTTTTCTTGAGGTAGGCACGGTACGTAAGAAAAATCAGGTCAACGCTCTGGTCAAGATCATTGCCGACTTTGCCATGTCGACCATTGCTTACTTTTTTATTGGTTATGTCGTGGCTTATGGCATGGGATTCTTCGACAGTGCTCAGGCCCTGACTGAGAAAAATGGCTATGAACTGGTCAAATTTTTCTTTCTGCTGACCTTTGCGGCGGCCATTCCTGCGATTATCTCCGGTGGTATTGCTGAACGAGCTCGCTTTATGCCTCAACTGGCGGCCACCTTTATTATAGTTGCCCTGGTTTACCCCTTTTTTGAAGGAATTATCTGGAATGGTAATTTTGGAATTCAGGAATGGATCGAAGCCACCTTTGGTGCGCAGTTCCATGACTTTGCAGGTTCGATTGTGGTGCATGCCATGGGCGGCTGGCTAGCGCTAGGGGCTGTTGTGTTACTTGGCCATCGCTATGGGCGTTACAACAAGGATGGAAAAGTGATTGCGGCTCATCCCCCTTCCAGTATTCCTTTCCTGGCACTGGGGGCCTGGGTCCTGACCGTTGGCTGGTTTGGTTTTAACGTGATGTCTGCCCAGACGCTGGAGGCCGTCAGTGGTCTGGTCGCAGTGAATTCTCTTATGGCCATGGCTGGTGGGATCCTGATGGCCTTACTGGTTGGTAAAAATGACCCGGGTTTCGTCCATAACGGTCCACTGGCTGGACTGGTTGCGGTCTGTGCAGGCTCTGACATTATGCACCCACTGGGAGCACTGGTTACCGGTGGTGTAGCTGGCACCCTGTTTGTCTGGACGTTTACCTTATGCCAGAACAAATGGCGTGTTGATGATGTACTGGGTGTCTGGCCTCTGCATGGTCTTTGTGGTGCCTGGGGTGGTATCGCAGCAGGGATCTTTGGTAGCACTGCGCTGGGTGGTCTGGGTGGAGTGACTTTTATGGCCCAGCTGTTCGGTACCTTGATGGGTATTGCTGTGGCGCTGATTGGTGGTTTCATCGTTTATGGTGTCCTGAAATCAATGATTGGTATTCGCCTGACGCAGGAAGAGGAATATCAGGGTGCGGATCTGAGTATTCATAAAATTGCCTCTGAGTCTGTTGTCGACTAAAGCCTTCGGCATTTTTATCCGCTAATAGAAGGGCAGGGTTATTTAACTCTGCCCTTTTTCTTTGGTGAACCAACAGGACTATCTATGTTTTTAAAAAAGCTGTTAAGGATATTTGGGATTGGCAACGTCAATGCCACCAAGCTCAACCAAAAGGGAAAACAGTTAGTAGATGAAGCTCGGCTGACTACGCCAGTTGGTGAAGATAAATATGTCAGTGCAATACAGCTATTCAAGAAAATTCTGGCAGAAGACAGTGAAAATGTGGTGGCATTGACCAATCTGGGTGCCGTTTTGACCGATATGGGTAGCCACGAAACCGCGCTGAAATTATTACAGAAAGCGGAATCTCTCGGCCTGGAGGATGCACATCTTTGTCACAATATCGGTGCCGCCATGCTCCACATTTCTTCCGATACACGCAGCAAAGCAGGCTATTATTTCAAAAAAGCCTCTAATCTGGTTGGTCAGACCGATACCATCCGGGCCTTGTACGAATATGCTGGCCAGTAATTTCAAAAATATCATCAGATCTCCCTTATAAGTTGAGGGAACCGTTTGATCCAAAACAGCATCTGACTGGATAATCTGTACGCAAAATGCTACCTTTGCGCCCCTTTTATTTCTTATTGACGGAATATGGCTGGTAAATTACATATCAAGACCTTCGGGTGCCAGATGAACGAGTACGATACTGCGAAAATGGCGGAAGTGCTGGCTGATTCCCATGGTCTGGTGTTAACGGATAAGCCGGAAGACGCTGATGTGCTACTGCTAAATACCTGTTCTGTCAGGGAAAAAGCACAGGAAAAAGTCTTTTCCCAGCTGGGTATGTGGCGTGAGTTTAAAAAGAAATGTCCTCAAATGGTGATTGGCGTTGGTGGCTGTGTTGCCAGCCAGGAAGGAGAGGCCATTCTCAAACGTGCACCCTATGTTGATCTGGTGTTTGGTCCCCAGACTTTGCATCGCTTACCGCAGATGCTGAATGATGCTCAGGCTCGCCATCGCGCCGTGGTCGATATTAGCTTTCCTGAAATTGAAAAATTTGATTACCTGCCAACCCCTCAGAGTGATGGTCCTTCCGCCTTTGTTTCTATTATGGAAGGTTGCAGCAAATACTGTACGTTCTGCGTCGTGCCTTACACCCGAGGGGATGAATTCAGCCGTCCCTTTGATGACATTATTAGCGAAGTCGCGCAACTGGCTGAGCAGGGTGTACGTGAAGTCACGCTGCTGGGACAGAATGTGAATGCTTACCGGGGCGAAACCCACGAAGGGGATAGCGCCGATCTGGCTCTGTTGATCAGTTATGTCGCAGCCATTGATGGTATTGATCGCATTCGTTACACCACGTCACACCCAATGGAAATGACCGACAGTTTGATTCAGGCTTATGCCGAAGTCCCTGAACTGGTTGGACATCTGCATCTGCCGGTACAAAGTGGTTCGGATCGAATTCTGGCTCTGATGAAACGCAAGCATCTGGTGCTGGAGTACAAAACTATTATTCGCCGTCTACGTGAGGTCCGGCCTGATATCAGTATTTCATCTGATTTTATTGTGGGCTTTCCCGGTGAAACCGATAAAGATTTTGAAGACACCATGGATCTGATTGCCGATATTGGTTTTGATCATTCCTATAGCTTTGTCTACAGTCCTCGTCCTGGCACACCCGCAGCGTCATTACCCGATGATGTACCGATGGATGTTAAAAAACAACGACTTGCCATTTTACAACAGCGTATTATGCAGCAGGCCTCAGTGATTAGTGAGGCCATGGTAGGCAGCGAACAGACCATACTAGTGACACGGCCCTCGAAAAAAGACCCTGATTTTTTCAGCGGTCGCACTGAGAACAATCGTGTTGTAAACTTTAGGGGAGACGCATCCCTGATAGGTCAATTTGTAAACGTGAAAATTACTCAAGCTCTTCCCAATTCCCTGCGTGGCGAACTGATCGCTGCTGCGACTCACTGTGCGTAAACCAATCTAAAAATCCTGTTTTGAATACCACCGTTACATCTTCTGATATTGTACTTGAGCCAGCCGATAATATGCGACTGGCTAATCTCTGTGGCCAGTTCGATGAACATCTGCGTCAGATTGAACGTCGGCTCGGTGTTGAGGTTAATAATCGAGGTAATAGCTTCCGGGTTATTGGCGAGGCCGATTCGATCCAGAAAGCTGAAGAAATTATTATTAACTTATATAACGAAACCGCTAACCAGACATTAGATCCGGCACAGGTAAATCTGCATTTACAGGAAGCCGGACTCGAAGCGGTGGTTGCAGATATCACGCCATCCGATGATGTGATCATACAGACCCAACGCGGCAATATTCGTGGACGTGGCCCTAGCCAGAAACAATACCTGCGTCATATTAAAGATCATGATGTGAATTTTGGTATTGGCCCGGCAGGAACCGGCAAGACCTATCTGGCGGTGGCCTGTGCCGTTGATGCGCTGGAACGTCAGGAAGTACGTCGATTAATCCTTACTCGCCCGGCGGTGGAAAGTGGTGAACGTCTGGGTTTTCTACCCGGTGATATTGCCCAGAAAATCGATCCATATTTACGTCCTCTTTACGATGCCCTGTATGAAATGATGGGTTTTGAACAGGTGGCCAAACTCATTGAACGCAATGTAATTGAAGTGGCACCACTGGCTTACATGCGTGGTCGTACTTTAAACGAGTCTTTTATTATTCTTGATGAAGCGCAAAACACATCAATGGAACAAATGAAAATGTTCCTGACCCGTGTTGGTTTTGGCTCAACGGTTGTAGTAACGGGTGATGTAACCCAGGTGGATTTACCTCGCGGACAACAGTCGGGTTTGCGTCATGTCATTGATGTATTGAATCGAGTAAAAGGAATCAGCTTTACCTTTTTTACTCCTAAAGATGTTGTGCGCCATCAGATTGTTCAACGGATTGTTAAAGCCTATGAGGCCAGTGAAAAAAACAATGACTGATGGGCGTAATGTCCTGTGAGTGTTGAGCTGGATGTACAAAGGGTTATTGAAGCTGGCCCCTCTGAGGAACAAATGCAAACCTGGGTGAATGCGGTTATCGAGCATGAACAGCAGGACGAGTGTGAGTTAACCGTACGCATTGTAGATGAAGAAGAAAGTGCGGCTTTGAATGAACAGTATCGGGACAAACAGGGGCCAACAAATGTATTGTCATTTCCATTTGAATGTCCGCCCGAAGTAGAACTTAACCTGTTGGGTGATCTGGTGATTTGTGCACCTGTTGTTGAACGTGAAGCACAGGAACAACAGAAAACAGTAACAGCCCACTGGGCACATATGCTGGTACATGGTTGCCTGCATTTACTGGGTCATGATCACTTAACTGAGACCGAAGCTGAAGGTATGGAGCAACGGGAAATTGCAATTCTAAATGAGTTGGGTTTTTCAAATCCCTATGAGTAATCCATACCAGCAGGGCAAAGATTTTTTGTAAATGGGTACATGATAACTAATGAGCGAAGACCAAAGTAGTAAGAACAAGGACAAAGGCCGATCGATAAGCTGGCTGGAACGCCTCGGACAGGTATTCCACGGCGAGGTTCGTGATCGAGAACAGTTGCAGGAAAAACTGCATGAGGCTCAGAATAATAACCTGATTGATATCGATGCCCTTGCGATGATTGAAGGGGTTATGCAGGTATCTGAAATGCAGGTACGTGATGTCATGATCCCACGTTCACAAATGAAAGTCATTGAACGTGATGCAGAAGCAAAAGATATTCTTAATTTAGTCATCGAACATGCTCATTCACGTTATCCGGTTGTCGGGGATAGTAAAGATGAAATTGGCGGTATTCTGCTGGCAAAAGATTTACTACCTTATCTGATCAATGGTGCTCAGGATTTGCGTATCAATATCCGCGATATTCTACGTCCTGCGGTTATTATTCCTGAGAGTAAGCGTCTTAATGTTCTGTTAAAAGAGTTTCGTGGTAGCCGTAACCATATGGCCATTGTCGTGGACGAGTATGGTGGTGTGGCTGGTCTGGTGACTATTGAAGATGTGCTTGAACAGATCGTAGGTGAAATTGAAGATGAGCATGATTACGAAGAAGATACATATATTCTGAAACACAATGGTTCTGCCACGGTTAAGGCGATTACGCCGGTTGAATCGTTTAATGAATATTTTCAAACAGAATTTAGTGACGAGGAATTTGATACCATTGGTGGCCTGGTTACTAATGTCTTAGGGCATATGCCAAAACGTGGAGAAGTACTGCAAATGGAAGGCCTGCATTTCCGTATAATACGTTCGACTTCAAGACGCGTTCATTTACTTGAGGTCAAGCACATGGCAGATGTTAAAATTGAAGATAAAGCTGTCGCTGTCTCTGAGCAATAACAGAAAGTGAACTTGATACTAATCCAGTAGCTAAAAAAATAATTATAATGCCGCTTATATCCTATATAGGGGCACTGCTAGCGGGGGCAGTATTACCTTTAGCATTTGCACCCTTTTCCTTATTTCCCGTAGCAATTATTGCACCGGCCATTCTGTTTTATCTTTTATTAAATGCTACGCCTAAACAGGCCGCAAAACTGACGTATAGTTTTGGGCTAGGTTTGTTTGGTGTTGGGGTGTCGTGGGTCTATGTCGCGTTTCATGATTTTGGTTATACCTCGATTGGCCTTTCGATCTTTATGACGGCGCTGTTCGTTGCGGTTCTGGCCCTGTTCTATGCCGTTCAAGGTTATTGCAGTGGCAAGCTATCGGAAAAAATTAATGCTCATCAGTATGCCCAGGTATTAAAACTATTGATAATATTCCCAACCTGCTGGGGATTAGCTGAATGGATTCGTGGCTGGTTCTTAACGGGCTTTCCCTGGTTGAGTTTGGGCTATAGCCTGCCTGATACTCCATTGGCAGGGTATGCGCCTTTGTTAGGTGTATTTGGCGTGTCATGGTTAGGTGCATTAACAGCGGGTGCACTGGTATTAGTTATCAAACAACAAAATACTCGCCCCTGGTTAATCTCAGGAATAATTTTGATCTGGATTGCCGGGTTCTTACTGGACAAAATTGAATGGACGGTAGCGGAAGGTAAAACCATTAATGTCAGTATTATTCAGGGCAATGTTCCTCAAATCACAAAATGGGATCCCAGCGCTATACAAGGTCGGTTAGATACCTATGCTCAGTTGACTCGTGAAAGCTGGGACAGTGATTTAATTATCTGGCCTGAGAATGCCATGACCACATTTTATAATGATCTGGTAGAGCACTATTTCAGGCCATTAGTCGCTGAAGCCAGAGAACATAAAACAGATCTGATCGTTGGCACACCCTACCTGGATGATGATGGTGAACGTTATTACAGCAGTTTAATCAGTCTTGGTCAGCAGGAAGTTATTTATAATAAACGTCACCTGGTGCCTTTTGGTGAATTTGTTCCATTGCAGGGAGTATTGCGCGGCCTGATTGGATTCTTTGATTTACCCATGTCAGGATTCAGCCGTGGAGAAAAGGCACAGGCACCTTTGTATGCTGCCGGAAATTATTTTGCCCCCTCGGTATGTTATGAAGATGCCTTTGGTGAAGAGTTGATTGATTTTCTGCCGCAGGCAACCATTCTGGTGAATGGAAGTAATAATGCCTGGTATGGCAATTCATTTGCACCACATCAACATCTTGAAATATCACGCATGCGCAGTATAGAAACTGGGCGTATGTTATTGCGGGCCACGACCAATGGCATCTCAGCAATTATTGATCAAAAGGGCCGAGTTGTTGCAAGAACACCCCAGTTTGAGACGGCTATTCTGAAGGGAACCATTCAACCTTATACTGGCAGCACACCGTATATCATTTATGGCAACTGGCTAATCATCACAATACTGTTTCTATTATTAATAGCCGTATTGCTTTTTTGTAGAAGGCAACCTGAGTTCTGTTAAAAGGGTGCGTTGGCAAATGAACCAATTAAAGGGGTCGGTTACAAAATATAATCATTCTCATTTGTCACCGACTCCTTTAATTCTTAAATAAAAATCATTCCGATACCTTTTTGTTAAGTTATTGAAAAAAAACCATCTCGATTGAGATGGCTTAAATCTTCTTAAGGTTTAAATATTACTTTCTGGTTCTTCTACGCATGAACCCTAATCCAATTAGACCTGTAGCAAATAGGATGATAATAGATGGTTCTGGGACAGAAGTAGAAGCAACGAGCCAAGAACCATGACTAGTGTTGTCATTACCAAATGGTACAGTCCCAAAACTAGCCCTTCCAGTAAGATCATAAGCTGACTCCTGAAACGGAACAGCTGATATGCCTGCTAATGTTATCCAGGTTCCTTCTTCTACAGGTTCACCATATACTATTCCATTATCGAAATTTCCATATGTAAAATCAAAGGAAATTCCATCTCCTAAATTACCATTCTGAGCAGTGACACCAACAAAAGACATAAGGTCGACAATGGGTTCGTAGTTTTCAGACACGAAAGAACCCAGAAGGCCCGTATTAATTCCTGAATTTTCCCATAATGTTAATACTTCATCTTGAGTAGCTAAACGATATCCATCAAATATTCCACCCGATTGCAATTCATCTAAGGTCTCGCCATACGTGTAAGCTGTGGATAATGGAACGTCCAACCATTGAAGGCCGGTATCTGTGTCAAGTGTGATGGTATCAGTACCAAATGTACTGTCTGATGAGATAAGAATTGCTCCAACGTTGCTTACCCCAGAGGCTAGAGTAATAATAAAAACCGAAGTTATTGTTATGATACTTTTAGAAAATTTGATTTCCATGATTGCCCTCCTTAATTTAATTACGCAATATTTATAAAAAGTATAGAGATACTTTATTTATATGCATGCTTTACGCCATAAATAAAATATCTTTTTAAACAAACAGTTATAATTGTTTAGGGGAAAACATAGTCTCATGTTGTAAACTATTGTGACACTACTGTTCGGAGTTAATTGTTATTGTTTATATACAAAGTTAAGAAATATCACTGAAATTCAATGGCTTGTGTTATTTTTTACCTAATGTTTTTAACTGTTAATTATCTTGACGGTAACAAACGTGGACACCCACTGATTAGATTGCTCATATCCTATTGATTTAATTACTGGTTATATATATTTGGTATATTTGGGGTCAGTGTAAAAACTCAACACTATCACAGAAAGATATTTTTACACTGACCCCAAATATCCTCTTTGATCCCTTCTTTACTACCAAACCCGTTGGCAAGGGAACCGGACTTGGTTTGTCACTTTCTTATGGAATTATACAAAGCCATCATGGCGAGATGAAAATGGAGAGTGTAGAAGGGCAGGGAACAAGGTTTAGAATTGTGTTACCCATTGAACAAACTCATATTGGCGAAGAATAAATAACTTCTCTATGAGTAAGTTGTATTTCAAGTGTACTGACCCATTGAATTTTTATGTTGGGCTTTATGTTATTTAGTCCAGCCTACATGCGGGCGTTTTAGCAATAGGCTTTAAAACTCAGCCGACGCGTTAGCGGTCGGCTGAGTATCTGGTTAGGCCATAATACCTTTCGATATTAAGAACTCATCTGGAACATCCGCTTTTTTTCGGCCTACAATAGCAAAGTAATAAAGCGGTTCTCCTTCAATGGACAGCCTGTGTCTATATAGCTCTATGTGATGAACATCAAGATACTTCGAGAAAGTTAATTCCCGGATCATTCTTGAGAATCCGGATTTATCACTAACATCAAAGAAGGATTGTTTTATATTGAATGCCACCCATCCCTTTGGCTTGATGATGTTATATGCCTCAATAAATGCCCTGGTTGGGATATCTCCAAATCCCAGGGCAGCGACAGTTACCATGCAATCACACTGCCATGAGGCGATATCATCTTCCCTGTCTTTATCCAGGTTAGTAAAGTCTTCGACGTAATACTCATCATACAAACCGGGTCTATCACGAATGGTAGCTTCATATGCTTCTGGTATAATATCCACGCCTATCAAGCGAGATATACCGTGTTTTTTCAGTTCTTCACCCATCATGCCGTTACCCGCGCCCAGATCCAGCACTCGTAACTCTGTAAAATTATCTCCAGATTGTCTTACGGCAGACTCAAGAATGGTTGCTACTTTGACAGGGGATGTGCACTTTAATCGATCATAAAATATCTGTTCATACAGGCCTGGTATCTGGTAAATCTCATCGTAGTCATGAAACCTGATTTTACGTTGCCCACCCGATCCCTCTAGATAGAAATAGGACTCATCCTGATTAAGATTGGAAGATTCGGGTTTTGGAAACTGTATTCTGTGTCTTTTTAACATGGTACTCCGATTTTAGTTTGATGATAATTGGCCTAAGGGTTGAACTCACCTGATCGGCAATACAGAGTGTAGCACAGCGAAATGGCGTATTAACCGGTCAGGTGTAGTGATTTGTGAGCAGTGGTTGATTAATAAGATTTCCATAGCCCCATATAATAGCGCTCTCTTTTTCCATCCGCTTAGAATTTATCAAATACTTATTTAATGACTACCAGTATCGTCAACAGGTTCAGCACGTGGGTCCAGTTCGAGCACAGCAGGCGAAGAACGCGCCATGATAACGAAATCACCCTGTTCGGATACACTAATCGGTGAACCAATGGAACGTCGCAGCAGGGTAAGGCTGGCCAGCAGCAGCATGAGCAATGAAAAATAAATCATTAGTGTTTGCGGACCAAACCACCCCATTAACATACCGGCGCTGAGCGGTCCGATAGTGGCGCCAATGCCATTGAGCAATAAAAGCCCACGACTTATTTCAAGTACATCGGTCGCCGCAATGTGATCATTGGCATGCGCCATACTAAGTGAGTAGATCGAGAAGGCGCAGCCGCCAAAGATAAATGCAGCCAGTAGTCCAAGAGCCTGATGTGAATCAATCATATAAAACACCGCTATCGCTGCACCGCTGGCCATGATGCTGACAGCGAAGATCACTAAACGTCGATCATAATTGTCAGATAAATGCCCCAGTGGCCACTGCAAAAGTGAACCACCAAAAACGACACCACTCATAAACAAGGCAATGCCAGCCACATCAAAACCTACACTCAGGGCATAAACCGGACCCATTCCCCAGAACGCGCCATTGACGATACCCGAAAGTAGCGCGCCAAAAGATGCCAGCGGTGAAGTTGCATAAAGATGCCTGATTCCGAGGTGGCCGGTTTCTACCTGCGTCGGTTGCGAGATCTGGGTGAATGCAACGGGTACCAACGAGAGAGAAAAGAACAAAGCAATGAGCGCAAAAGGTGCCAGACTTTGTATCTCATATATCAACAACAGGTATTGACCGATACCCAGCGCAAGCAGGTTGATAGCCATATAGATGGCAAAAAGGCTGCCACGTGTTTTATTCGTTGCCAGGGTGTTAAGCCATGACTCGATCACGAGATACATTCCCAGCATACAGATACCAGTGATAATACGCAGCAGCAACCAGACAATCGGGTCAATGATAAGGCCGTGCAGGAGCACACTGGCACATCCCATCGCGGCAAAGACTGAGAAGCTGCGAATATGTCCGATATTACGAATGACATGCGGGCAGAGATAGGAACCGAGAACATAGCCCATAAAAAAACCTGACATGATCAGGCCGATCATTGGCTGCGGGAAAGACTCCGTTCCTGCCCGCAGAGCGACCAGGGTGCCAAGCAGTCCGGAACCCAGCAACAAAATAGCCGTCGCCGCAAGCAATGAAAAATGAGCGCGAATTATTTTAATCATGTTTTTGACAGTTAAAAAAAAGGGAAAAGGGGATACTACCCTTTATTCCAACTTTGGTGGCAGTTAAAAAGTCATCTCTTTTTGTCATCTGTTTCCTTGCTAACGGCCAGGTAGCCCACCCGGAAAGTGGCGTGCGGTTGTGTGAAATGGGCGCAGCCCATAGATAAATTGAGCGACGCTTTTCGGGTCTGGTTGACGTACTTGTATGGTTATAACCCACTACGTTAGTGATGAAATAAACTAACCTTGTTACCTGAGATAATTAGCGTGAAGCTACCACCTGTACTTCTCGTTCATTATGGCATTCATATGAATCCATTTCGAATTCTCGACAAACCCAGGGGCGATTTTCATAAATCGAACACATGAAAGTCTCACGATCTAAAGCTGAGCACCAACCATCTTCTAAACGCAACATCGTGTTACCGCCCCATTTATCGAGAGCAATATGTTCGTCAGGAACACCGGTGTCGGTGATAATCATAACCTCTAAACGGCAGCAGCAAGCCTGACAATTTGAACAGGTGACTTCGGTTTCGGATACATTTTTAATATTAATGGCGGTGTACACATAAATTAGAATAATTGCGCATTTTACCCCAGGTTGACCGTATTCGGAATCTGTTTGGAGTGTATTTGAGGCACTGACCTTTAGGGCCATAATGATTAAGCTCAGTTGACCCAAAAGCAAGCGAAGTGCCGCTTTTGGTGTCTACTTTATCGGGGGAGGTTCAGTGACTTGATATGATCAAGTTCCTTTTTATCTTTAGCCATTGGGATGACCTTTTGTCGTTTATCTGCGATCAGTTTACCTTCACGGTATTCCTTCCGCCATCGTGACTATATTTGTATATTTGGGGTCAGTGTAAAAATATCTTTCTGTGATAGTGTTGAGTTTTTACACTGACCCCAAATATCCCGTTTTTTGATACCAGAAATCCAATATTCCTCTCCGCTTTCCTCGTCAAAGTGATTACCTGCTATTCCCCCCACCTTTGGCTCGTTTAAGTGTTTTGCCTCGATAGTAAACACTACGTCCTGACTTTGAGAATGTAACCCAGCCAATTCGCGCATCAACACCGTCGATGTCGCCATCCTTGTTTTCGACGTACATCACACGACAATTTTCACCTTTTGTTAATTGATTATTTTTCATTGCATATAACGTTATAAATAAATGGGAACCAAGCGACCGGCCTGATTTATAGGCCGGCTGACTTGGTTCTCCATGTTTATTGGCTTGTTAGCACTAAATTGTATTTTTTTCAGCAAAATTAGCTGTAAACCAGATAACAGGATTTTATCACTATTTGTAAACAATAATTGCATAACCGTTTTGCTCAGCTGCATGGGCTGGTTCTGATAGAGACTGACTTAGTTTAGAAATAGGGCCTTTGTAATTTTTTACTGATATAATCTCTGCTTTATCCCATCCATCTTGAGCTAATTTTTGAGTTAATTTGTTTTCAGCATCATTATAATCACCCTCATAAATAAACACGATCAAATCGTAAATGCTACCGATTGAGTATTTAGTATTCGAAGTGCTAGCCTGTGCTTTGAGTTTGAATATAAACATGTGCCTACATTTTATGTGCTAACGATTGAGAGTCCGACAGGTTTGAAAAACCTGCGTAGTTAAACGACTTGTATACGATTTCATTTGATTCACTAAAATCATTGGCCGCATATTCTATTTCCTCGGTTTCATGGTTAAACCAATAAACAGGACGGATTTATCACGGATTTATAGACACGGATTTATAGACACCCACAAAATTGCTTGACACAAGTCTAGCGCAGCCGTAATCTTTTCACAAATCAACCACGGAATGGATGAATACGCAAAGGAGCCT
>JAPHRJ010000032.1 GCA_026196045.1 Gammaproteobacteria bacterium | reverse complement strand
TAATTGATTATGATTGTGAAAATGGGCA
This sequence comes from Gammaproteobacteria bacterium, assembly GCA_026196045.1. Taxonomy (GTDB): domain Bacteria; phylum Pseudomonadota; class Gammaproteobacteria; order UBA6429; family Thiohalophilaceae; genus JAPHRJ01. The sequence goes on along the minus strand of JAPHRJ010000032.1, from coordinate 6,321 downwards.
GATTGAAATTCAGGTACGCCGTGCATTAATCGGTTATATCCTGCAGCGCCTTTCCGTGGACACCACAGTTGATCATTCACTCAACCCAGGCACCTATCATCTTGCTCTTCTCAACCGGGATGAACTTGAACCCTTTGCCGCCTGGGCCTTTCAATGAGATCTCACAGATAACTTCTTTTATTTGCGTGCCAGTGGCCACCGTTTTAATACTGTGTATTCTGCACCACTGGCAAATGTTTTTGATTCGACAAGGGCAAACTCATTAACCTGCCAGTGAAATGGCTTAACTCCCCAGGTTTGAATTTTCTCCGGCAGGATTCGTTTTTTTATTTTACGTGCAAGTGTTACATGGGCTTTAAATGAACGTGATTCCAGCTCCAACCCGCAACTCGTACAGGCATCTCGTAATACCTTAACCAGTTGTTCGAGTGGTTCAGGTATCTCATCCGGTTCCAGCCAAAGTATCTGCTGACGCTGTCGATAAACCGGCCTGTCCAGTTTTAGATCAAATGCCGAAATAGATTTAGATAAATTTAATTCAGAAATACTTGTCTCAAGACACTGGTGTTGATCAGCTAACACATTGCCAAGGAACAGCAGGGTAAGATGTATGTTTGGGGTTGGAATATTCCGTCCATCACAGTGACGAAGGTGTCGATTAAATTCAGTATGAATGGCCTGCTGCAAGCTCGCATCAGGCCAGAGCGCAAGAAACAAACGTTCTGTTTCAGCCATGTATAATTGCCATCACACCTTTAAGACTGTACGCAACAGCCTGACGACGAATCGCTTCCCGATCGCCACTAAAATAACAGGTTTCAGTAACCAAATTTGATAATGGCATAACACTGTCAGGAGAGTGAACTTTGGCCCAGGCAAAACAGACTGTGCCAACCGGCTTTTCTGCAGAGCCTCCACCAGGACCAGCAATGCCACTTATGGCCACTGCAATTTGAGCATGGCTATTGGATAACGCTCCAGCAACCATTTCTTTAACCACCGGTTCACTAACTGCTCCAAAGTTATCCAGAGTTTGTATCTCGACGCCAAGCAGCTCATGCTTGGCGTCATTTGTGTAGGTTACAAAACCGCGTTCAAACCAGCTAGAAGAACCCACTACATCCGTTGCAACTTTTGCCAGCCAACCGCCTGTACAGGATTCAGCAGCTACCAGCATTAAATCCTTTTGTCTGAGTTGTTCGCCTACGGATTCGGCTAAAGCCAGCAAAGTTATGTCGTCAAAATTTTCAGGCATTTCGATTACAGGGTGAAAATAAATACAGGATAAAAGCTAAGACTATAATTAACATGGATTTATAGCCAGTTTCGACTAAACTGAGTAACACTTTCTGGCGTCCTTCACCAAATAAACTGAATAAAAAATACGACTGATGGAAATTCGGAATACATTTATACAACCTGCTTTTTCCAGCACAGAACTTCGTTCTTCTAATACCACGAGCAAAAAAAGCGTACACCGAAATTATGGCTCGCAAGAAGTAATAAATCAGCCAGTCAGAACAAATTCGATAAAAAAGGCTAAAACCAGCAGCCTGTCTGCCCAAACTGTTTACTCCCGACCTACCACGACGGGTAAAATTGAACAGTCACCAACACAAATAGATGGCCCATTAAAATCACGCCTAGCCATTGCAACCTATCGTGATATTAACCAACGTGATGATGCTCAGGAGCGAGCCATCTTATTAAGCAGAATTGATACGTTTGCTTAAAGATCTGTAACTCTACAGGTTTAAATTATTTCTGTTTGAACATCCCATTTTAATCATCCCTAATTTAATCGTCCAGGATCTCCTGAATCACAGCACCAGTTTCATAACCATCGCCATGACGTTGTTTTGCCACACGTACAATTCTGACATTAGCATGCAATGGAGGGGTAATATTCTTTTCAGGAATAATTCGGACTTCAACCAGAGACTCAAATTCCAGAGCTTCCTCAGTTATAAACATCATCCCGCGACCGCTGAGGTTAGTGACTTTACCACTTTTAGTTTCAGCGTCATCAGGTAATTTATAACTCATCTCACAGTCAACATTGATGCGAATAAAATCACGCTTCTCATCATATTCCCGCGGCATTCTTCCCCCTTCACTTAAAATCAATCTGCTGAATCTCAATTGTTATTAACGATAATATTGAGCTTATTTGAATTTTCAGGCCACCACTTTATTGGATTGGGATAAAACAATGCAAGTATTTAATCGCTAATTATTTATTCTGCTTACATTGCTCATTCAAATTCCATGAACACTTAACATTACCTCTTTTGCAGATAAGCATTTAGTGATTTTCTAATATTAAATAGGGGTTTCCACCTATCTTTTTTTCTAATATTACAGAGAAGCTTGCCGATATGGTGTGTAAGCCTGCATTGATGCACAAAATTAGTGCTCTGTAGGACATGACGGAATAATTGAAACTGTAAGGATGCAAGAATTAAATGTAACTTAAAGTAGACCGCTGTAATGTTAAAAAACCTGCCTATTGCTGCAAAGATTAACCTCTCTATTTTCCTGATATTTATCGCTGTTCTTATTGCCAGCGTTCTGCATACGTTCTCAAGCGAACGGGAACTAATAGAAAATATTGCACGCGAACAAAGTAAAAATACAGCTGATACCTATTTTGATGCCCTTAATACCATGATGCTTACCGGCACCATGGCACAACGTAACCTGCTCAATTCCAAAATGAAGGAGCATCCGGGCATCACCGATGTGCGTGTCATTCGTGGCCATGCCGTAACCGCACTCTATGGTGAGGGCCTGCCTGAAGAGCAAATCAAAGATAAACTGGATGAACGTGCCCTGGCTGGTGAGCCTATTTCAGAAATAAACATTATTAATGGTGAACGTATCCTGACGGTAGTTAATCCTGTTCACGTCAGCAATAATTTCCGTGGCACCGATTGTATGACCTGCCATGCAAATGCCAAGCTGAATGATGTTGTGGGCGCTGTTCGTATTAGTTATTCACTTAAGGAACTTGATGCAGCCGTTCAGCAAAACCTGTTTGAATCCATCATTATGCATGTCGTGCTATTCGGGCTGGGTCTGTTACTTATGGCGTTTATACTGCGTAATAGCGTATGCAAACCTCTTCATGCACTGCGCCGTAGTATTGAAATTGTTGACCAGGACGCCGACCTCAATCAGCAGGTGGAAATTTATCCCGGTAGCGGCGAAATTGCCCAGGTCGGTACCGCTTTCAATCACATGTTGAAAAAAATACATGGCAGTCTGAATCAGGTTCTCAACGCTTCTCAGCAACTGACTTCCCTGGCCAGTGACCTGACAGCCATTTCAGAGGAAACCGTTTCCAATGTTACGGCGCAACAGGGCGAAACCGATCAGGCGGCCACGGCGATTAACGAGATTATGGCAACAACACAGGAGATTGCACACAACGCCAATGAAACTGCGACCACATCTCAGGAAGCTAACCTGAATGCGAGAAAGGGTGCTCTGACCTCAACTGAAGCTATTGGTAGTATCGACTTATTAGTGAATGAATTACACGAAGCCGCAGAGAAAATACAGGCACTCGATAGTGAAACAGAGAACATCGGTATGATACTGGATGTGATCACCAAAATTTCAGAACAAACCAACCTGCTGGCCTTAAATGCCGCCATTGAAGCAGCCAGAGCGGGAGAACAAGGTCGAGGCTTTGCTGTGGTTGCCGATGAGGTTCGTACTCTGGCGGCACGCAGTCAGGAATCAGCCAGCCAGATTCAGGGCATGGTCGAGAGCCTGCAAGCGGGTGCACGCAATGCCGTTGAGGCAATGAATGTTGCCACCAAACAAGCTGAAGACAGTTCTGAGAAAGTCGAAGAGTCAGCTGAATCACTGGCCATGATTGCCGGTGAAATTGCTGAAATTTCAGAACGAAACACTCAGATTGCCACTGCTGCAGAACAACAAAGTTCCGTCATGGAAGAAAGCAATCAGAACCTGGTGAATATCACCGAGTCAACGCACAGGACTGCTGCCGTTGCTGAACAAACGGCTGAATACAGTGAACAGTTACTACAGTTAGCACAACAGCTTGAAACTCAGGTTGGACATTTCAAAATCTAGTTCATTAATTCCTAAACTTGAACAAACTATGTAAGGTATTTGCAGGCCTGTTATAGACAGGCCTGTTGCTCCTTGCGGTTTCAGAACACAACTCCCATTTTCGCATATCTTCCCTACACAGCTATAGGCGCTTATCGTCGTTTGCGATAAACTTTTGCACCATGGTTGCCAAACAAAAAAATAGCTCATCCACTCACACACCGATGATGCAGCAATATCTGCGCATCAAGGCTGACTACCCGGATATTTTACTGTTTTATCGTATGGGTGATTTCTATGAGCTGTTTTTCGAAGATGCCCAGAAAGCTTCAAAACTGCTGGATATTACCCTGACAGCCCGAGGCCAGTCCGCTGGGGAACCCATCCCCATGGCGGGTGTGCCGTATCATGCCGCTGATAATTATCTGGCCAGGCTGGTGAAAATGGGTAAATCCATCGCTATCTGTGAACAGATTGGCGATCCCGCTACGAGCAAAGGCCCGGTTGAACGCAAGGTCATGCGTATTGTGACTCCCGGGACACTGACAGATGAAGCCCTGCTTGAAGAGCGTAAAGAAAACCTGCTTGCCGCTATTTATACCCAGAATGAAATTACTGGCATCGCCACCCTCGATATGGCCAGTGGTCGTTTTTGTTTATCGCAGATAGCTGGACAGGAAGCCCTTCTCGCTGAACTGGAAAGGCTGAGACCGGCTGAAATTCTGATCAGCGAGGAAACCGACAAGCAGCTTTTTGAGCATGTTACAGGCTGTCTTAAGCGACAGGCTCCCTGGCGCTTTGATAAAGACACCGCAACGCGGCAATTATGCCAACAATTTCAGACCCGAGAATTAAATGGCTTTGGCTGTGATGATGCACCACTGGCCATCTCGGCAGCGGGTTGCCTGTTGCAATATGTTAAAGATACTCAACATGACTTTTTGCCCCATATCCATGCTTTAAAAGTTGAACGACGTGAAGACAGTATTATTCTGGATGCAGCAACCCGCCGTAATCTGGAACTTGAATACAGCCTTGCAGGGCATCATCAACACACTCTTGCAGGCCTGCTGGATCACACCGCCACTCCTATGGGTAGTCGATTATTACGCCGCTGGATTAACCGTCCCTTACGTGACCATGCGGTGTTATCACAACGTCAGCAAATCATTGCACAACTACTTAATCAGCATACCCATGAAACCCTGCACCCATACCTGCAGCAGATCGGTGACATTGAAAGAATCCTAACCCGTGTCGCCTTAAGAAGTGCTCGTCCACGAGACCTGACCCGTTTACGTACCGCGCTTGGGACTTTACCCGATATTCATCAGTTACTGACTTCAGCCAGTAATTCAGCCCTGAAAGAACTGCTATTGCAGATTAACCAGTTTCCACAGGTATTTAAATTACTGCTCACAGCCCTGATAGAAACGCCCCCACTATTGATCCGTGATGGTGGCGTTATTGCACCTGGTTATGATCAAGAACTGGATAAGCTTCGTGGTCTACAGGGAAATGCCGACCAATTCCTGCTGGAACTTGAGGAACGAGAAAAACAACGCACCGGGATTAACACCCTTAAAGTTGGCTATAACCGAGTCCACGGTTATTACATTGAACTTGGGCGCATTCATGCTGAGAAAGTACCCATAGATTACCAGCGTCGCCAAACCCTGAAAGCGGCAGAGCGTTATATCACCCCTGAACTAAAAGAACTGGAAGACAAAGTCCTCAGTGCCAATGGACGTGCGTTGGCACGGGAAAAGGCTTTGTATGATGAGTTACTGGAAAAGCTAAATCAGGATCTGATTACTTTACAGATCAGCGCTCGCGCTCTGGCTAAACTGGATGTATTAAACACCCTGGCTGAACGGGCCGAAACCCTGCAGATGACTGCACCGGAACTCAGTACCGAAGCCGGTATTGAAATCCAGGCAGGGCGACATCCTGTGATTGAACAGGCACTAGCCGACCCTTTTACCCCTAACGATATCCGCCTGAGCCCAGAACGACACATGCTCATGATTACCGGACCTAACATGGGTGGTAAATCAACCTACATGCGACAAACCGCGATCATCACTTTAATGGCGTATATTGGTAGTTATATTCCAGCTGAATCTGCACGTATTGGCCCCATCGATCGTATCTTTACTCGTATTGGTGCTGCCGATGATCTGGCCAGTGGTCGTTCCACTTTTATGGTTGAAATGACTGAAACCGCAAACATTCTGC
>JAPHRJ010000112.1 GCA_026196045.1 Gammaproteobacteria bacterium | reverse complement strand
AGTCTCAGGTTCAAAGTATTCAACCTTAAAACATACCTAAATCTTTGACGTTATAAATCCTATATGTATTTTACAAGGGATAGGACGTCGATTTCATTCCGCGTGGGCACAAAAAACGTGCCTACCCTACCAAATTTATGTTCAATGGGTTCAGATTTAATTGAAGTTTAAGGACGTCAGCTATCTGCTATTTTCTGTCTATCAATAAAAACTCTGAACGGCTGAGTTAGGGTGGAACCCGTCATCTAAATTAATCTTTCTTAAATATCTTCTGCCAGGCAAAGCAGACATTTAACTCCAGTCATATGACCATCCGGTGAGGGCCAGTAGTGAATATTTTCTTATTCATAAGAATTAACTTACATTAGATTTAAGAAAAACTGAGCTACATAAAAGTAGCGAACCCTTTACGAAAGACTGAGGCCACGTTTATGTTGACTGCCGCGCCCAAATAGATGGCCTATATCATGACCAACCACCAGCAGTGAAGGAGTCAATATTAGTGTGATCAGGGTTGCGAACAGTAGTCCATAAGCCATCGCCATGGTGAGTGGCATGATTAAGCCATCTTTACCACCGATACCATAAGCTGTCGGCAACAGACCGGCCACTGTTGTAAATGTTGTCAGTAATACGGGGCGCAGTCGATCTTTGGCTCCGGATACAACAGTACGTACCAGATTACCGTATCTGTTTTCGTTAAGCTCGCGATTTACTTCCGTAACCATAATAATGGTGTCATTCACCACCACACCGATTAAACCAAGCGTTCCCATGGTAGAGAAAAAGGATAAGGGCATTCCGTGTGCATAGAAGGACCAGATCACGCCAATAATGGCAAATGGTATGGTGGACATTACGATAAAGGACTGTCCAAGTGAATTAAGTAGCAGGGCGACAACTAGATAAATAGAAACCAGCGCCACAATTCCTGCAATAAGAAAGCCGCCAAATATTTTTTTCTGCTCACGAGCTTCACCCGCAAAGGCAACTTTCATTGTTGGCTGATTTGACCAGGCTTCACTGAAATGTTCCGTAATCTGTTTTTGAATGATCGCAGGACTTGTTATTTTCGGATTTAAATCAGCACTGATAGTTTCAGTACGCACACCATCGACATGCTGAAATTCCAGAGGTCCCTGTCCATGAGTCAGGTGTAAAACGTCGCTCAGGTTCATAACCTGTCCGCGGTTATTCTTTACCGGAATTCTGAAAAGCATCGCTTCACTATTGCGGTACTTAGGGTCAACAATAACACGGTATTCAATGGTTTCATCAACACTGGTTGTCGAACTCACTAACATTCCATCGTAGGTTACCCGCAAAGCATCGGCAACATCCTTGACCATCAAACCAACTTCTGCCAGTTTTTTATAGTCGATGTTTACAATCAACTGGTCTTTACCGGGTTTGTTGTCAGTTTCAACATCAATAACACCGGGCAGAGTCATAAGATAGTTTTTGATATCAGAGGCTGTGTTTTCACGTAATGTATCATTGTTAGTACTGACACGAATTTCAGCCGGTTTTCCAATGGCAGGGCCTACACGTTGCTTATCAAATATCAGAGTCTCGTGTTGAGTTGTAGGAATGGATTCTCGAAGTGCGGCAATAATATCATCTGCTATTCTATCGCGGTGTGCTTCACCGGTGAGATAGACACTAATAATACCCCAGTGACTATGATCGCCCTGATTCTTGGATTCGGTAGTGGATAATGTACCAACACGGGTAGCAAATGACTCCAGTTCAGACTTGGGTAACTGTTGAATATGTGCCTCCAGCTCTTTCAAGCGAGCCTCGGTTGCTGCTAACGAGGCACCACGTTGCATTTCCAGTTTTAAATAGAATGTTTCAACACCATCCTGTGGAAAAATCTGGAACTTCATTGAGCTTTTAGCCAGAAAAATACTGGACAGGAGTATTAGCAACATAAAAAGCAAAACGAGGTAACGCCAGTGAAGCAAAAACTCAAGCAAGTTCCCATAACGGGATTCAAGATTAAGTATCCAGTCTGGTTTACCCTTATTTTTAATTGATCCACCTGCCGCCAGGTGATGAGGAAGTATAAAGTAACATTCAAACAAGCTGACGAGCAGGGCGATAATAACAACGGCCGGTATCGCCCACGCAAATTTACCCGGCATTCCTCCCAGGGAAAACATGGGACTAAATGCAAGAATAGTGGTAATGCTGGCAACGGTGACAGGTTTCCACATGGCAGCCGTTCCTTTCAGCGCCGCCTCTTTACCGGACAGGCCTTTTTCCCGGTAGTGCGTAATTTTTTCAGCCACGACAATGGCATCATCCACGAGTAAGCCTAGTACCAGAACAAAACCAGCAAGTGAAATAGCATTAATACTTACCCCAAAATAGGGCAGCAAAAGGAAGCTGCCAAAAAGTGCAAAAGGTACACTCATGGCGGTCCAGAAAGCTGCCTGACGGTTTAATGCCAACAGGAGAATCGCGGTAACCAGAGCAAAACCCAGTAATGCGTTGCCGCCTAACACCTGTAAGCGTAAACGGGTTCGAGCAGATTGATCATTGGAGTAAGAGTAGCCTACTCCGTCCTGTAATGATTGTTCGGACATAAACTGTTTAACATGATCAAGTGTTTTAATAATATCTGAATTTATTTTTTTACGAACAATCAAATTCATACCGGGCTGGCCTTCATTGCGAACAATAAAGTTTTCATCTTTTTCACGCAGCTTTACAGTTGCAATATCCCGTACCCGGACAACCTTACCCGATATATTCGCGCGTAAAATAACGTCTTCTACTTCTTCAGGGTTGTTGAATTTATTCAGACTAATGACGGTTTGTTCATTCAGATAGGATTCCAGCGTGCCACCAGTGGTGCGTAAGTTGCGTGACTGAATGGCTAAAATAACTTCAGATAAACTGATGCGCAGGTGTTTTGCTTTATCAGGATTTATCTCGATATGAATTTCACGATCAAAATATCCAATTTTATCCACGCCAGAAACACCGGGTAGTGATTCAATGCCACGTTCAAGAACAGGAAGGATGTCGCGTAACTTTTGATGCTCACCAAAAAGATTGATTGATATGATAGGCGTATCACTCGTAGAAATAACATCAACAACCGGCAGTTCATCCAGATCCAGTGGTAAGTCCTGAGTTTGGTCGACAGCCTGTTTAATATCATTGACGATTATATTTAATTCTTCAGAGTTTGCATCTTCATCAGCCTGGATAATGATGGCAGAGAAATTTTCACGTGAAGTCGATGTTACCTCGTATAGTCCATCAACTTCTCGTATTTTATCCTCAAGTTGAGTCGTAACATTAAGTTCAACATCTTCGGCTGAAGCACCGGGGTAGGATGTGTTAACGGTGACTTTATTCAAATTGACTGCAGGGAAGCCTTCTTTTTTTATGGTTAGCATGCCATTGATGCCAAACACAAACACAGAAATAAAAATTAACTTTACTAATAAGGACCGCTCCAGGAAAAACTGGATAAGACTATTCATGCTCTATTATTCTCCAGTAGCTGTATCAACGGTGAAATCTGTTTCAGAATCGGAGTTGATGATATAAGTATCAAGATTATTATCCAGCAACTCCCCAATTTTTAAACGGAGGGTAAGGAGTTGGGTGTAAAGGTTTTCCCTGTTTAAACGACTTTCCAGTTGTGTTGTTTGATCCCGTAATAATTCAAATAAATCCAGTTTCCCTATTTTATACAGTCGTTGTTCTTTTTTAATTTTTTGTTCAGCCAAATCTATTTTTCTGTCAATAGATTTTAGTGCAATAACCAGCTGTGATTCCTGTATTTGTAAATTGGCAAGACTCGACTCAGCATCGATTAAACGCTGTTTGGTATCTGCTTTAACCTGTCGCTGGCTAGCCAGTTGTGCCTGATATTTTCCTTTTGCCTGACGATTTCCAAACGGTTTTCTGTATTCCAACATTACAGAATAATCATCCCGATCCAGATTGCTAGTATGCGCATCATTAAATCCATCATCGACACCATGACGGGTATAACCAAAACTTAAGTCGAGATCGGCTTCACGTGAATTACCCCGTGCACCTAATAATATAATCTGTTGAGCCTGTAGAGTATCCAGTAATTCCTTAAGGCGAGATGTGGTAGTCAGGTAATCTGCTTTGGTGTTTATATCCTGTCTGGTAGTTAACAGTTTGGAGTTTTTTGGGTTTGTCGGTGTTAACTTGTCTGCTTCTAACTTATTACTGAGATTCATCTGGTGTTGAATCTGTCTCGCCAAACCAATAAAGCGTCCCCTGGCTTGCTGCCAACGTGAGTAATAATCTTCGCGGGTTTCCTGAGCGCGTAATAATTCATAAGGTTCAATAACCTGACGTTGGACCTTGGTACGAGTTAATTTCTCCTGTTCAATAGCTTGTTGATGTACCTCTTTGGAAATATCAAGCTCTCGCGCTGCCAGGTACCAGTCTATATATAGTGTGGCTAGCTGAGTGATATAGCTTTCCAGGTTTTCAATGGTGCTCAATTTAGTCAGTTTGAGATTAAGCTGGCTTAGTTTAATGTTTAGGTTATCCTGAATACCTCCTGCGTTTTTTAATAAAGGTTGTGTTAATCGGAGGGTCATGCTTGGTTGATAGTATTCGCTGCCTAATGAACTTAATGCCGGGTTTCGATCCGTATACTGGTTACTATAAGCCATCGAAAAGCGGGTGCCATAATCTGAGAATAAACGATCATAAGATAGATTGAGTCGTGCATCATCGCTATCCTTGGCTTCGATTCCCAGTAGCGGGTTGGGTTCGGTATGAGATAAATTTAAACTTGAACTCAATACCGCATCATCAACACCCTTGCTGGCCTGCAGTTCACCTGCAGCGATGGCTTTTTCAGATAATATTTTCTGTACGCCTGGATTGTTTTTTAATATAGATTGTATAAAGCTGTCCAGATCCAGTTGTTGTGCGACATTGGTGTGACTAAAGAAAAGTAGTGTCAAAAAACAACCATAGCGTAATACGTTAGAAGTCATAATTTATCCTGGGCAGGTATGGATCTCAAAATTGTACTATATGTCTGGATACAAAAGACACAGCAATGTAGCAGTATATGCAATATTGCAACTTTTTTAATGCTACGAAATAACATGAATGAATATTTCAGCATAGTCTGGAGGCACGTATATCATTAAGACTCTTTGCCAATGCTAATATATAAATGCAATAAATATTTTTTAAATATCTTCCTGTCCTCATAACAAGTTCTTATAATTGTGGAGGCATTAATTACAGCCATTCTGTTTAATACAAACTTCTTTTGTTTTGGTTTCATTTAATTCATAAACACGGTTAACCTGAACTGGTTTTGGTAAACTCGGACTTAGAATGAGTGCGTTAACCCATAACTGTCTGGATTCGGGATGCAGTTTGTATCGCTGAATAAAACTACCACTTTCCACCGTTGTTTCTACCACCAGCACATTACGTTCCCATCCACCCGTGACAACTTTCTGGCTTGCACCACCACTGACTGAGATACTGGCTCCACGGAAGTCGGTATATATCCTCTGTTTGTTACTGTCATTGGTTATGATGGTCAATACTGGCTCATCATGTTTAAGTTCCAGCATTTCCGATGTAGTTAATAGTGCTAATAATGATTGTGGCATGGATTTTTTCCGGTTGCTGTTGGCCTTATTTTTATCTTTAGATCGTTCCTTATTCATACCACCACGTCCGCCGCCTTGACCTCCGTGCCCACCGCGCATGCTTTTGTCACCACGAGTATTCCCAGCCTGTTGCATGCTTTCTTTGATCTTATCCTGAAGACTATCACTCAGTTCCTTGTTCAATACCCACTTACCAGATAGAACCGGCCTGGCGATCTGTGTATTGTCTGCCTGAGTAACAGGATCAAGCGCTAGCATGTTTTGATCTGTTGAGGGGATATATGTTGCACGGGATTCGGGTCTATTCTCTTCTATTACGGAAGGGGAAGAGGTGCAGGCGGTTAATGCAAATCCAGCACTGAACAGCAGGAGAAAATGGCAGATATTTTTCATTGTTGTGTTTCTTTAATTTACGTTAATACTTGTGCATACATTCAGTCGCCGTTGTATTTATCCATTTATTCATCGACTGCCATCAGTTTTTTTCTAAACGAAGCATGACATTGCATACAGCCATTAAATACTCGGTTCTGATTTTCTATAATCATGTTTAAATCCTGTTTACCCGCTGCGGCATGAATGGCCATGGAGGCTTTGTGAACCACCTCATCTATTTCCTTAAACTGCCCTACATCAGTTCCCACTTTTGCCAGCATTGACATTTTTTCCATAAAACCTGGCTGGGGGTGTTCCGCAATACGAATCGCGGCCTGTTCAATCTCCGGGTAATCCTCAACTAAAATAGCCTGATTTAGCCGGGCAAAATCCTTACCCAGTTGCTGCATAATGGATTTCAAAGTTAAACTTTCTGCAACTACCGGGACGTTGATCATAACCAGTAACAATGTAATAAATAGTCCTGCCTTTCTTGCCATTGCATATCTCATAATTTCACATCCTCTCTTTTTACACACTTAATAACTCAACGAAAGATTAACGGCACCAAAGCGGGTGCGTACTGACTGCGTTTTAAATTCATCGCTGCGCACCATGTTGCTAATGGCGATGCGCATGTCACCCAGTAGATACACCACGCCATACTGCATATCTCCAACCAGCCACTCTTTTTCTACACTGTGGCTGTCGCTGAAGGTATTGCCATCAAGGAAAATATCTCTGACTACCAGACGACCTTCAAAACCCAGAAAGCCATACCAGCTGTGCGCACGACCGGTTTTGAAATAGGGCAGTCCCGGAAAACCAGGGCGAATATTGGGTGGACTCAGATCGCGACGCAGATTGTTACCGATTCGAAACATGACACCGGTCGCGCCATAGGTATAAACATTTCCCAGACTCGTGCTGACGTGTGGATTAACACCAAACTCCAGCCCTGCACTCAAAGGCTGTACCCTACGCCAGAAGCGTGAGTACATCAGACCGATGGCTGGTTCATCTTCAAGCTGATGTTCCCAGCCGGCGGGACTATCGATACCAATTAGATCGTGATAACTGGTCTGGGTCTGTTCACTCAGCGCACTGGGACCTACTATTCCCAGTGTGATCTCAAACAGGTTTCCGGTATCGACATTGTTATGACTACTGACGTGTGATAACACGGCGATGCCAACATAAAGATACCCGGCATAGGGCCGGTCATCTGCCAACACATGGGCCGCATCAGTATCATTGGGCGTAAAAATTTTCTGCCCCACGGTATATTGCACCAGGTTCGAAGTACCATCACTGCCTGGCTGATAAAAAGGAGTCCATCCTGCAACGGTATCCAGCCAGGCCGGTGGCGTCTCCAGCTTCATTAAGGATAGCTGGGTACCGTGGGTGTAATAACGATCACCGCTGTTGGCAAAGAAATCGTTTTCCAGTTGTAGACTCATAAACCGTTCAGGTTCCTGGGCGACAGCACTGCCACTACCTGGCCACACCATGATGAGCAGCATCAGGCGTAAAGTCTGCTGAAATAAAACCAGCCTAGACATCCCGTCCTTCCCCGGCTTCTTCATAGGTCTTACCATCACGAATGTGATAGATACGTTTAAAGGTAGGAATAATTTTTTCATCATGGGTGACCACAATGATGGCGGTTTTATACTGTACAGCCATTTCGTTGAGAATACGGATCACTGTCAGTGCCCGCTCACTATCCAGTGGTGCAGTCGGCTCGTCGGCGAGAATCACCGGTGGATGGTTGGCCAGCGCCCGGGCGATGGAAACCCGTTGCTGTTCACCCCCGGAGAGTTCGGAAATACGGGCTTTGGCTCGATGCGCGACATCCAGCGCTGTCAGCAATTCAAGGGCCCGGGCCCGCGCGCGGGCATTAGGTACGCCGGCCAGCATGGGCAACAGGGCCACATTATCAGTCACATCCAGAAAGGGGATCAGGTAGGGTGACTGAAACACAAAGCCGATGCTGTCGCGCCGCAGTTCCCGCAGATCCGGTATTTTCCAGACTGTATCAAAAATCGTGGTGCCACCGAGATCCATTTTGCCGGCAGTCGGTTCGATCACGGCTCCCAGACATTTGAGCAGCGTGGTCTTGCCCGAACCACTGGGACCGATCAGTCCAACTACCTCACCGGGATTGACATACATATCCACGTGCTTGAGTGCGTCCACGGCCGTATCACCTTCACCATAACGCTTGCGCAACCCTTCAATACGAATACCGGTTTCACTCATGCCCGCTAGCCTCCAATCGCCGTGGCGGGATCGATGCGCAGGGCCGCCCGAATGGCCACGGTGCTGGCAATCACACAAATCACCAGTACGATAAACAGGCCACGGACGGCATCCTCAGTCAGCAGCAATACATATTTGGGGAACACGGGTGCCCAGAGCGTGGCCGCCATTTTGCCGACCAGAAAACCGATCAGTCCCAGGCTGAGAGCCTGCTGCATGATCATCGCTGCAATCGTGCGATTTTTGGCACCAATCAGTTTTAGCACGGCGATTTCACGTATTTTATTCATGGTCATGGTGTAAATAATGAAGGCGACGATTGCGGCACTGACAATGGCCAGAATGATCAGAAACATCAGGATCTGCTTTGATGCCGTGGCGATCAGCTTGGCTACCAGGATCTCTTCCATCTGAGATTTGGTATAGGCCTGTAGATGCTTCCAGCGCCGGATCTCTTCAGCGACCCAGTTTTCATCCGCACCGGGAGACAGGCGCACCAGAATGGCATTAACAAAATGACTGGTCGACTGACTGGCCTGCACTGCCTCCAGCAAACCGGGAACGCCGGGACGATTAAAGGCTGGATTGGCGGCAGTGCGATCACGCTCATTTAACAGGGCCTCGTTATCCTTGAGAAACTGAGTCTCCTGCGCATCCTTGAGGGGGATAAACAGCATCGGATCACCATTGGACGACACCATGCGCCGAGTCAGTCCAACCACGGTATATTCATGACGGCGAACACGAATACGCTCGCCAACCCTGAGGCCGCTTTTTACATCGGCCACCGCTTCATAATGCGAGCGGGTAATGGGACGACCAGCAATGAGATAGCCCGGTTCGCCCGGTTGTCCCGGCTCAAATCCCACCAGCATCACTCGCGTGTCCTTGCCACGATGACTGATCTGCATAGTGAGATAGGTTACATTTCCCACCTCGGCCACACCGGGTATCCCTGCGATACTGCGATAGAGATCGTCGCGCACACTGGATGGTTCAGCATAGGGTCCGAGAGTATCCTGCTGCACAACCCAGAGATCGGCTCCACCATTCTGAATCAGTACTTTGGCATCATCCACCATGCCACGATAGATCCCGGCCATGGAGAGAGTGACACCGATCAGCAGACCGAGGCCCATCCCGGTAAATACGAATTTTCCCAGACTGTCAAAAATATCCCGGCTAGCAAGATTGATCATCGTCCCGGATCCACCAGTGAAGGAACGACCCGAATATCGGTATCAATCGAAAGCGGTTTCTGGGTATGCACGATGATCTGTTCGTTCGGTGACAGGCCCGCCAGAACCTGAGTACGTCCATCCAGCGTACTGACACCGAATCGGACGACTCGAAAGTGGACGCCTTCATCGCTCAGTACCCAGACCCCGTCCTGTTGTCCTTCTCGACGCCGGGCGGCCGTCGGGATCCAGTGTGTATCGTTGATCTCCTGTGTCCAGATAGTAACTTCCACCAGTTCCCCCAGCGGGACGTTATTTATCATCGGAGTAAACACGATCTGTACACTACGTTCTTCTGTAACTGGATCACTGATCCAGTCAATTCGTTCGACCCGCGCCGCTTTAACTACGTCGGGTGCAGAACGCATAACGACAGCCGCACGCTGGCCAACACGTACTTCACCAGCCTGGCGTTGATCTATACGAGCACTCACCCACAAACTGGTGGGATCGATCATTTCAATAACAGCTTGCCCGGCCACCACGGTGGTACCCGGTTCCGTGTGCCGAGCCGTGACGATGCCATCGACCGGACTCAGCAAGCGCAACTGTTCACGTAACTTGCGTATTCCCACCGCATCGGACTGTATCCGCTGGCGATCACGACGCGCACTTTCCAGTGTCGCTACCGCCGCCCCCACTGCGGCATTGGCCGCCTCAACTTCATAACGTTTTGTTAACAGGGTCTGTTCACTTACATAAGCTTTGCTACGCATTTCTTCATAACGCACCAGATCAGCTTTGGCCAGTGCCAGCCGACTTTTCGATTCAATCAGACTGGCTTCGGCCGCACGGATGGTGTATTCGGCACGTTCGGTCGCCAGCTCGGCGCTGATCAGTCGATCATCGAGATCCACCGTATCCATTCGAGCCAGTAATTGCCCGGCACGCACGCTATCACCGACATCAACCTGTACCTCGGCGACACGGCCGGGGCTAGTTGGCCCCAGAGCATAACTGCGACGCGCCTCAACAGTACCGATACCGAATATCGAGGTTGACATAGAACCCGATGCCATATTCACCACGGTTACCTTGACAGGTGCCAACGGCCCCTGGGTCGCCACCACCCAGACAAAGATGCTGAGAAAGGCAACAGCTGGAAGTACCAAAGCCAGCTTATTTTTGAATAGAGTTAACAAAGAAAAATTCACTGATAGTCTCGTTTAGATTAGATAATGTTTCTGGCGTTTATTAAGGATGTAAGCCGTCAGGGCAATGCTGAGCCAGACAAATGATCGCAGACTCATCGCTATCACAGTACGAACTTCATAACTCCCTCCCATTAGAATATGGATACCGAAAGCAACAAATACCAGTAAGGTTGTTAGTGCAATGACGATAGCAAGACCCGTTGCCCAGTTTTTTCCAAACCAGAATCCCAGGCCAGTAACAACATAAACAAAACCGGCAAGAAAGTTAAACCAGAGTACGAAGGGTACATAGTCGCCTGCAGCCTGGTGGGCTTCTCCTTCAGTAAAGAGAACCATCCCGCCAGACTTGATAGTAAGCAAGCCAAATAAAATAGCGATTACAGGTATTACTCTAAAGGTGACTGGGTGTTTATGCTGTTGGTCGGGCATGACTCACTCCTGCTGATGTCTTGATAATTAAACTTCATTTGCCAATGTAGATCGAGATAACCTTTCATAGTAGGCGGTATATTTTTGTTGCTGATGTCCTGATCATGATGCTCTTCATTGAAGTCTACACTGTCATTTATATAGTGGATAATCTGCCATATCTTTTTATCTGAGAGCCGCTCTTTAAATGTGGGCATGGCGGTAGCCAGTGTTTTTCCACCTTCTGATACCGTCCAGAAAAAGAAAGCATCTGTTGTAATGGGTAATTTACGGGTAAACGCAAGATTGGCAGGGGTGGGATGCATCTGCTTACCAGCAGGGCCATCACCTTTACCCGACCAGCCATGACACTGAAGACATTCCTGTTGATAAAGTTTCTTTCCTGCAGAAATGTTTTCGATTGAAGCCGGTAATGGATTTTCTAAATCGACGTACTGTTCTGGCATGTTTCCCAGGATAAAGTCTGTGTAACGTCCGGTAAAAAATGAATTATCCTTACTTGTACCCATATGCTGGCAGCCAGTAACACTGGTGGCAAGCACTAGTAAAGGGAGCAAAGACTGATAGCGTCGAGAGGACATGATTATGATTGCAGATCAGTTATCAATGGAGATTAATGATTACGACCTTTACCACCACCAGAACCACCACCCTGGCGTGAGCCGTATCCAGAACCATAACCACTGCTATTATCACCCTGTCCGTAGCGGTTTGTGTTTCCAGAACCACTGCTGTTACCTTGTCCGTAACGGTTCACTGTTCCGTTTCCGCTACCGCTTCCATCACTGCTTCTATTCATATCTTTATAGAGCGCGCGCTCTTCATCACTCATTGACTGCATGCGAGTTTGCATCTCGGTTCGTGTCTGCTGCCTGGTCTCATTGGCCACCTCTATATTATCTTCTGCATGGCTAAAAGTGCTGATAAGCAGCAGTGAGCCTGTAATTAAGATCAATTTTTCATTCA
This sequence comes from Gammaproteobacteria bacterium, assembly GCA_026196045.1. Classification (GTDB taxonomy): domain Bacteria; phylum Pseudomonadota; class Gammaproteobacteria; order UBA6429; family Thiohalophilaceae; genus JAPHRJ01. The sequence goes on along the minus strand of JAPHRJ010000112.1, from coordinate 3,504 downwards.
TTATATTTTCCTCTTGTCGAGACTTTGTTAAATTTGTTACTGTGTTTACACAACGAAGTAATTGGCCCATAACCTCATCCTGATATTCATTGTGCAGATAAGCTGTTTCACAAAGATTTCTACAGAAAAGTAATTTGTTACAAAATGTTTCAATTAATTCTTGTAAGGAATAATGATGAGTTATAGTGAGAAACAGAAAGAAATGCTCCTGATTGTCGATGACGATCTACGTCTTCAGGCGTTGCTTGAGGAATATCTCGGTGAGCAGGGCTATGCCACAGCAGCAGTAGGTGATGGTAAATCGATGGATCGCTGGCTTGAAGAGCATCATCCCGCTTTGATTATCCTTGATCTGATGCTGCCAGGAGAAGATGGCCTGTCACTGGCACGACGCATACGTAACCGGGGCAATATACCCATCATTATTCTTTCGGCTCGTGGAGAAGAAGTTGATCGGATCATTGGTCTGGAAGTTGGTGCGGATGATTACCTGCCCAAGCCCTTCAGTCCTCGCGAACTGCTGGCACGCATTCGTGCCGTACTGCGTCGAGGTCATAATATGACAGGCGAAGAGGGTTCGGAAACAAATACGACTGAGAGTGAACAGCAAGCTCATCATTCCGAACACCTCTCTCAGTTTGGAGAATTCACGCTTAACCTGGATGCGCAGATACTGTTACGAGATGGACAGGAAGTTAAACTGACCAGTGGCGAGATGGCATTACTCATTACTCTGGTGAAACATCCAAATCGAGTACTCAGTCGGGAGCAATTAATGGATATGATCAATACCGGTGAGCATGATCCTTTTGATCGAAGTATTGATGTTCGTATTACCCGTTTACGAGGAAAGATAGAAGATAACAGTAGCACTCCACGTTTTATCCGTACTGTCTGGGGACAGGGTTACCGTTTTACCCCCGATGCAAGTAGTGGCCAGTAGCGTTGTCTGATGAGAATCCCGAATACACTTTTTTTTAAAACTGCATCCACGCTGGTTATTACTCTGCTGTTGCTGTCAGTCATTATCCTGGCCAGTACGGCTTATTTTGTAGTGCTACCGGTTGGCAAGCGTTCCGCAGATGATCTGGCGGCACTACTGGTACTCTCAGCACAGACCTGGATGGAACTACCGCCAGAGACTCGCCCGGATTTTGAGGCGGAATTGAATACCGCTCATGGTATCAGGCTACTCAAAGCAGAACATCCCATCGAGACACATGCACGCCTGTACTACTATATTTATCAACGCTTATTACAAAATGCGCTCGAAAATCGTATCAACGGAACAAGCAAGATTAATATCGGTACCGATATTCAACGGCCTGACTGGATGCTGATTGATATACCAATAAGAAAGCAATTACTACGATTTGGTATATCCGTCGAACGTATTGGTGCTCGACCACCGGTTGTTCTTTTAGCTATGGTTATAGCGATTATCGTTCTCACTATTAGTACAGCACTTATTATTGCCTTACGTATCTCCCGTCCACTGGCATTGCTTTCTGCCGCGACCACGGCAGTGGGGAAGGGAGAAAAGAATATTATTCCAGAAGATAAAGGGCCGGATGAAATGGTTACCCTGGCACGCAACTTTAACCAGATGTCGCGTGAAGTATCGGAATTACTCGAGAACAGGACGACTCTGCTCGCCGGCATCTCTCATGATCTTCGGACTCCGCTGACACGCATACGTCTTGCCCTTGAAATTAACCCTGATGCAATGCCAGCTGCACTTCGTTCCGGTGTCGATAATGACATCAATGAAATGGAACAACTTCTAGAGCAAGCACTGTTACTTGCACGCGGAGTTAAAAAAGATGAACCCTTGCAGGAACGGGATCTGGTTGCCTTACTGTCGACATTGGCGGCTCAGGTTGAGGCCGAATGGCAGGTGCAACATCCGGATAGTGATAGCAGGATTGAATTTAAATCTGATAATAACCTGAATGGAAGTTGGCTCTTACCACTAGCAGAGCAAAGTCTGTTACGAGTGTTACATAATCTGATAGAGAACAGTCTGCGCTATGGTGACAACAAACCCATCACTATTCAATTAGCTAAGCAGGGTGATACACCTTTGATAACCATTCTGGACCGTGGGTTGGGTATCCCGGAGGATGAACGAGACATGGTATTCCGACCCTTCTATCGTTTAGAAGGTTCTCGTAATGTCATGACGGGAGGGAGCGGACTTGGCCTGGCCATTGTGCGACAACTTTGTCAGGCTCAGGGCTGGGATATCACACTTCATCCACGTAGTGATGGTGGTACTGAAGTACGACTGTTACTTGGCTAAGCTGAAACTATTCTTTTGATTTAACTTCGACTAAATGCAAACATTTAAGTTTAAGAAGAATACGGACGTGCCCCTAATATTTATGCTGCTAATGCAGGTTTTGAAACCGCTAAGGTGGCTTGTTCTACGTCCTCTTCCACAACAGTAAATTGAGTTAATCATTTCTGATTTTGTTTGTTGTCAATAAAATCATTGATAAACGTGCGGTTTTATTTAATGCGTCTATACTTTTAATTCCAGGTTTTATTTCAGCGGTGCATGGAAGAATAATATCTATGGAAAGACAAAGACAAAGACAAATAAATTTCAAACCCATATTGCTCCATAAGTCATTTAGTCAATGCTTGATGGAGATTTCAATTCCGATAACTTCATGCATTAATATACTTTCGCTATTTCTAGTTGGTGAGTTGATGCCTGTTGTGTCATAGCATATGAATATTCAAATCTTTTCCAGTTTACGTGTACGTTTGATGTTGCTCACACTCCTGGGTGCCATCCCACTGCTCATTCTGCTAATTTTCTCAGGACTTGAATTGCGAGAACATGCGGCGGATGATGTCCAGCGAGGAGCCAGCCACATGGTGATGATGGCGGGAAATGAACAATTACGACTGGTGGAACAAACACGCCACTTTCTCTCAGTGCTGGCTCAGGTTCCACAAATACAGAATGATGATATCGTCAGTTGCAATAGTTATCTGAGGACGTTACTAAAAGAGACAGGTACCTATGTCAATATAGGGGTGATAAATCTGCAGGGTGACCTTATCTGCAGTGGGACCCCTCTCAAGGTACCAATTAATGTAAAAGAGCGCTCCTATTTTCAACGCACACTGAAAACCCATGATTTTTCCATGGGTGAATTCCAGAGTGGACAGATTTCGAGTTTAACAATACAGACATTTTCATATCCGGTATTCAATGAGAGCAAACAGCTAAAGGCTATTCTATGTGCTTCGATCCCTTTTAACTGGCTCGATAAATACACTTCTGAAACTCCATTGCCATCTGGAAGCATAATCAATGTTATTGATCGTTCTACACACAGCACACTTGCACAATATCCTAAATTAACAATCCAGACTGATCTATATACCGAGCAATCTAAACTAATTGAAGCCACACATGGATCGTCTGGTATAGGCACGGTTGAATTGATTGACCCGGATGGAGTTCAGCGACGTCATACTTTTGAACTT
>JAPHRJ010000058.1 GCA_026196045.1 Gammaproteobacteria bacterium | reverse complement strand
TGCAATTTTATCTCGAAATAGAAAACTCTATTCTACCCGACGTCTTGTAGAGGCCTGTGAACAACGAGGCCATGAACCTTTCGTAGTCGATGTATTACGTACTTATATGGATATTGCCTCAAATAAACCAGAAGCTCACTTTAAAGGTGAGGCTCTCCCCTATTTTGACGCTACCATCCCTCGTATTGGTGCCTCGGTTACTTTTTATGGTACTGCCGTGCTCAGACAGTTTGAAGTCATGGGCTCATTTCCATTAAATGAGTCTGTCGCTATCAGTCGCTCACGTGACAAGTTACGTTCTTTACAGTTACTTGCACGCAAAGGTATAGGCATGCCAAATACTGGCTTCGCCAACAATCCAGATGATATTCAAGATTTAATTAAAATGGTCGGTGGAGCTCCTCTGGTGATCAAACTACTGGAAGGAACACAGGGTATTGGTGTTGTTCTGGCTGAAACAAAAAAAGCAGCCGAAAGTGTGCTTGAAGCCTTTATGGGCCTCAAAGCCAATATCATGGTACAGGAATACATTAAGGAAGCTGGCGGTGCGGACATTCGCTGTCTGGTCATAGGCGATAAAGTCGTGGCTGCGATGAAGCGCCAGGCTCAGGCCGGAGAATTCCGATCTAATCTGCATAGAGGTGGATCTTCTTCCCTGATTAAAATTACTCCTGCAGAACGTGCCACAGCGGTCAAGGCTGCAAAAATCATGGGGCTTAATGTGGCTGGTGTAGATATTCTCCGTTCTGAACGCGGACCTTTAGTAATGGAAGTGAATTCATCGCCAGGTCTGGAAGGTATTGAAAAAGCAACAGGAAAAGATATAGCAGGAATGATCATTGAATTCATTGAGAAAACGGCCAAACCTCACAAGACACGTACGAAGGGCAAAGGCTAACGATAATGACTAATGAACCCTTAATCATAAATGGGGTTACTATCAAAGCAGGAACCCGCCAAACTATCGACCTACCAGCAGGCCGATTGTATACTCATGCCCCTATGACCATACCTGTTCATATAGTCAGTGGGAAAAAATCTGGACCCTGTTTATTTTTAAGTGCAGCTATTCATGGTGATGAGATCAATGGTGTTGAAATTATTCGTCGTATTCTTAAACTACCAGCGCTAAAACGTTTAACTGGTACTATTATTGCTGTCCCTATCGTAAATATACATGGACTTATTAGTCATTCACGTTATCTTCCCGACCGGCGTGATCTCAATCGATCTTTTCCAGGTTCAGATAAAGGTTCTCTGGCAGGCAGGATAGCTAATCTGTTTATGAAAGAGATCGTTGAAAAGAGTACACATGGTATTGATCTTCATACTGGGGCCATTCACCGCACTAACCTCCCCCAAATTCGAGCCAATCTTGATGACCAGGAGACAGAAAAATTAGCTCGAGCATTTAATGTCCCGGTTATTATATCTTCTACTCTACGTGATGGCTCTTTGAGAGAATCAGCCTCCGAATACGGTATTCCTATGTTACTGTACGAAGCAGGTGAGGCTTTACGTTTTGACGAAGTTTCTATTCGAGCTGGAGTCAAAGGTATTATCAATGTAATGCGCATGCTTGAGATGTTACCTCCTAGCCGTAGTAAATCAAGTAAACACATTGAGCCTGTAGTAGCGCGTTCAACTTCATGGATCCGAGCACCCGATAGTGGCATTTTGAGAGCAATGATACCTTTGGGTGGACGTGTAAAAAAGAATACCTTGTTAGGAATTGTAGCCGATCCCTTTGGTGAGAAAGAAGTAAGTATAAAAGCTCCCTTTGGTGGTATTGTTATAGGAAGAACAAATTTACCTTTAGTCAATGAAGGTGATGCACTTTTTCACATTGCCAGGTTTGAGGATATTCATGAAATTGAGGCCAAAGTAGATGAGTTTCATGAAGAACATTCTCCTGATTTACCTCCTCATCCTAACTCGGAAAGTCCCATAACTTAACTTTAATTACTAAGCTCATTTTACAAAATTAATACCTGACCAGAATATTTGAAGTTATACATAATGAAAAGTACCGGTTTTTCCGAGATTAAGGCATTATGAGAATATATTAGTCCATCTTTATATTGAGCATTGCATGAAAATAATTGAAGTTATTACGCCTAAAAACGACATTAATACGGTAGAGAATATAGGTAAGGAACACGGTGCTATCGATCAATGGCATGTCAGTTCATCGGATGATGATGAACGCAGCGTAATGCGTCTAATTGTCGATGACAATCACAGGCAAGCAGTTATGGATGCATTACAAAACCAGCTTGGCCAGCATGAAAGAACTAGAATCGTAGTATTACCTATGGAGGCAACTCTGCCTCAGGTAGAACAGGATGAGAAGAAAAAAGAAAAAACCAGTTCAAGTAGCGCAACAAGAGAAGAGCTCTATCAATCCATAATCAAAAATACTGAATTAAGCAATAACTTCCTGCTACTTGTATTCTTATCAACCATTGTCGCCGCCATTGGTCTGATCGAGAATAATGTAGCGGTGGTAGTTGGAGCTATGGTAATCGCCCCGCTATTAGGTCCAAATATTGCGTTGGCCCTGGCCGCAACATTAGGAGATTCCCAGCTAATGTGGTCATCGCTAAAAACAAATCTGGCGGGACTGGGACTGGCATTAGGTTTGTCGATTATTATAGGTCTGATATTACCTATAGATCTGAGTAGTCATGAACTTATATCACGCACCTATGTTGGCATTGATTCCATCGTGTTAGCCCTGGCCTCGGGTGCGGCGGCTGTATTGTCACTGACGACAGGACTGTCGAGTGTTTTAGTTGGTGTCATGGTTGCTGTGGCTTTATTACCTCCAACAGCAACCTTCGGACTCATGTTGGGTTCCGGTCAGATGGGATTAGCATTTGGTGCGGCGTTACTTCTTGCCGTAAATATCGTTTGTGTCAATCTAGCAGCAAAAATTGTTTTTCTGGCCCGAGGTGTGAAACCGCGCACATGGTTTGAAAAACGAAAAGCAAAGCAATCAATTACCATCTACATTGTCTTCTGGATCATTTCACTCTTGGTTTTAATAGTTGCTATATATTTACGCGGTCGCGTATAAGCTAAACCAGGAGGCGTTATTCTGGTGATTAGTTATCATCACCAATACATTCATAAATGGCGCTATACTACGAATGCTTGGTGAAAACTGGATAGATAGCCTGTATGCGGGAACACTGCTATCTCAGATTGGGGAATTTAGTTTTGTTCTAGCTGCTGTTGGTATTCAAGCATATATCATTGCCGATTATGGCTATCAGATGACGGTTGCAGTTATATCTATTTCCCTGCTCATCAGTCCTATATGGATAATGTTAAATAAATACACAAAGCAACGTTTCAGCATGACAACCTTTATGTTTAAATTGAAATACGCTGCCCTTCATATGGGATTTCAGCATCCCAGCCATCATTCATGAAACGATCACGCAATGCCACTTTCGCATCAGACTCACCATGTACAAGATATAATCCTGGATGTGGTTTTTTAAAGTGACTTGCCCAATCGAGAAGTTGCGACTGACTGGCATGAGCTGAAAATCCACCCAACGTATGAATTGTTGCTTTAACCGCAATTTCATCATCTCCCATGTGAAATGTTTTAGCACCATCAACCAAAGCACGTCCAGGTGTACCGGCGGCCTGAAATCCAACAATAATGACATGCGCATTCCGACGCCAGAGATTGTGCTTAAAATGGTGCCGAATACGTCCGCCATTACACATACCACTACCTGCAATAATAATAGCTCCGGCTTCAATTCTGTTAAGTGCTATCGACTCTGCTGTACTTCGTGAATACCTTAATATGGGCAAGAAAGTATGTAAACTACCCGTTTTACCTTGTCGTAGTGTTGCACTATCATCCCGATTAAAAACATCTTGAAAGCGGTGATACACTTCCGTCGCCGCAATGGCCATAGGACTATCAAGATAAACAGCCTGCTTTTGAAGCACACCTTTTTGGTAAAGCTCGCCTAAATGAAAGATAATTTCCTGACTACGCCCGACAGCAAAGGCCGGGATCAGAATATTCCCTCCATTTTTTGAAGCCTCTATAATAATTTCTTCGAGTTCATTGAGTGTTTCATTCATAGGTCGGTGTTCGCGATCACCATAGGTAGATTCCAGTAACAGCACATCTGCATCTTCAACAATTTCCGGATCACGCAGTAAAGCGACATCACTGTTACCAAGATCACCTGAAAAGACCAATTTTCTTTCCTTGTTGCCATCCTGTATAAAAATCTCAACGATAGCCGAACCCAAAATATGGCCTGCATCTCTGAAACAAACATCTATGCTTTGAGTAATCTGCTTGCGGTGCCCATAGGTAATTCCGTCATAAAGTTTTAGTGCATTTTCAACATCTTCCATCGTGAAGAGTGGTTCAATTTCTGGTTTACCAGAGCGTCGCCGACGTTTGTTTTCCCATTCTGCATCACGCTGCTCAAGCGAGGCCGCATCCTTGTGCATAATTTCAAGTAACTCACGTGTGGGATAAGTCATATAAACGGGGCCACTATAACCCTCTGCCACCAGTTTCGGGATTCGACCAGAGTGGTCTAGATGGGCATGTGATAAAATTACTGCATCAAGTTTTTGAATATCGAATGAAAAGGGTAACTCATTGGCTTTTTCATCATCCCAACTCCCCTGAACCAAACCACATTCAAGTAGAACGGTGCTATCCTCTGTTTCTATGAGATAAGCTGAACCCGTTACACCTTTAATCGCCCCCATAAAAGTTAACTTTGCCATTATTATCTCCTCATCATCATTTTATTATTTTGCCCAGGATCCTGTTTATCTTTAATTAGAAATATATCAGTCGCTGTTTCTTAATCATCAGATAAATGTTCCGGCGTAAGTACATCTTCCCCGGTCTCCTTACGTATCTCCTCACGCATAGCCTGATTAATCAGTTCATCCTTAAAGGTCGTCTTTGAACCCACCCAACGATCCATTAACTTTGCAGCAACTAAATCCCCGCTTACATTAATAGCCGTACGACTCATATCAAGAATACGGTCTACCCCCATAATTAAGGCAATACCCGCAGCGGGAATTCCTACAGACGATAGCACCATGGATAAAATCACAATGCCAACGCCGGGGGTTGCGGGTGCACCTATCGATGCTCCAACGGATGTCAACACAATCAGAGCCATACCTGCCATGCTGATTTCAATACCAAATACCTGAGCTAAAAAGAGAGCCGCCACACCCTGGTAAAGGGCTGTCCCATTCATATTAATTGTCGCTCCAAGTGGAATGACAAATTGAGAAACTGAGGGCCGAACATTAAGCTTTTCCTCTGCCGTTTTTATTGATAAAGGCATTACAGCGGCTGAACTGGAAGTCGAAAAGGCTAACAGAAGGACTTCACGAACTGATTTAATAAAATGAAAAGGGTTCTCTCGTGCCACAAAAAATATAATTATAAGATAAAAAACAAACAATATTAACAGTGCTAATAATACTGTTCCCACATATATCGCCATTCCTAACAAAGCATCCATTCCCAGTTTTGCTGTCAACTGAGCTAATAGGCCGAATACGGCAACAGGAGCCAGTAACATCGCCCAACGCACAACGGTCATACACACTTCTTGCAGCGATCCCAATAGATCCAGGATTGGTTTAGATTGCGCTGGTTCCATCATAACCAAAGCTACCCCCATTACCATTGCAAAAATAACCACCTGCAACATATTACTTTCCACCATGGAACTAAGAGGATTAGCGGGTAATAAGGTAATAATTTTCTGAGGCAACTCATTCAAATTGATGCCTGTGGCGGCCGTACTTGCAACATCAGCTGGAACAGCAGCCATAGTGACCTGTATGGACTGGCTATCAATATATGTCCCAGGTTTAATCACAGAGGCTACAATAATGCCAATAATAATTGCTAATGCGGTTGTCGCAATAAAATAAAGTACAACACGTACCCCCATATTGCGTAACTGTTCTATATCTTCAGTTGCCGCCAGACCACGAATAATAGAGGCGAATATTAATGGTATAACGATCATTTGAATTAGGGCCAAAAATAGCTTTCCTGGAAAAGCCAACCAGTCGCTAATCAGTGTTGCCAGTAAAGGATCTACCCAACCAACAGAGGGGCCAAGAAATATACCCGTCGTGATACCGAGTGCCATGCCGACTAGCACCTGTAGCCAAAGGCGTCCCTTTACCAAACCTTGTAAATAGTGAGTTAAATATTTGAGAGAGCGGGGATAAAGATCCCTGACTGAGAATCTGGTATTGTGAGCATCTTCCATAGCAGCTTTACTCTGTGGCAATAACTACGTCATTAATTCTAAGTATAGAAGCCTACTGATTTTTTTCCCTACATACAACCAACCATGTCTTTTAATGTAGACAATCTTACTCAACAATTTGGGGTTAGGTTACCTGTAGTCCTTTGAAATATTCAGCTCTATTGGATATTGCCAACTAACTATCTGCCTGCCTGATGACCTCTCTAAAAATGAGTTATTGATCTTGTTGCAATGCTGGCTTGGCCAGACTTTTAACACATTCGGCCATATAGTCAGCCATCTCATCTTCTGGAATTTGTTCTGCTTTTGCAAACTTCTTACATTGGGTCTTTGCTGCTTTCTTTGCCTTTGCTTCTTTCTTAGAAACGGCATCTGCATCGGTTTGAGCCATAGCAAATGGGATGGCAAAGACCTCCTGACTAAGATTACAATAATCAGTCAAACAATCCCTGTCAATTCATCTATCACAAGACCCTTACATATCATAATTTCATTTCATATCTGTATAAGTGTACCCCTCAATCGTTTCATGTAATTTCCTCATTTCCAGAATATCCTCAAGTTTACGCCTGGCATCTCGTCGTTTTTCATTGATAGAACGTCGCTTATTGTTAAACTCCACCATATCAACATTATCAATATATTCATCATCATCTAAGTAATCATTTATTTTCATCACTAAGCCTCTATTTGACTATAAAATTATTACTTTCACTTACAGTAACCCAATGTATACAGTTAAAAAAGATAGCCCATTCCTTTGGGCTATTGATACATGGGCTGTTTATATGTACCTATACCTAACTGCAGTTCCATCTGTAGGAATTAGTTAACACAGAGCAGTGTTATGACCAGATTGCCTGATCGGGTATGTAGAAAAACATCTACATCTGAAATAGCTTAACGGTCGTCTTGTGATTTAGCCTCAGTCAGGCTTGCAACACATTCAGCTATGTAATCTTTCATTTCCTCAGCGGAGATCTGTTCTTCCTGAGCAAACTGTTTACATTGCTCTTCTGCACTTTTCTCTGTTTCGGCAACTACTGTCGGGCTAGAAAGGATGGCAAAAATGATTGCCAGGAAAGAAAAATTCTTCAACATTTATAATGTCTCCTAATGTATATTCGGTCTTTGGCTTAACAAACACTGTCAAACTCAGGTGCTTTATATATGCTTGCCAAACACATAGAAAATGAAAAATAATGTACCTGACATACAATAAAATTGGTCATAAAAATGGATCTCGAATTATTAAAGACTTTCCTGGAAGTTCACCGGGTGCGCCATTTTGGCAAAGCCGCCGACAACCTGTTTATCACGCCATCGGCCGTTAGTGCTCGTATCCAGCACCTGGAAGACCAGCTTGGTGTGACATTATTTAATCGAAGTCGAAATAACATTCATTTAACGGAAGCAGGCGAACGCCTGCTTAACCACGCGAAAACACTATTAAATGCATGGGAAAAAGCACGCTATGACGTTGTTGCAGGAGCTGGTTCGGCTATGCAACTAACGGTTTTGGCTGTTCCAAGCTTATGGGATACATTGCTGTTGCCATGGTTAACGAAAGTCAGGCTCGACAACCCTGACACAGTACTTCGAATCGAATCTGTGCCTTCTGATGTTATCTGGCGCAAATTACAGCAAAATCAGGCCGACCTGGGATTTGTCTTTGAGCCGCATGCAGGACCTGAACTTCACATAGTGGAGCACAGTTCACTGGAACTGAATATGGTAGCAACACAAGCCAATCTGACAGCTAATGATGTTGTCTGTAACAATTATGTCATGGTGGACTGGGGAGCCTCCTTTATGACACGACATGCCGCACTCTTTCCAGATGCCTCCATTCCCCATACCTCAGTTTCAACAGGACGCATTGCCTATGACCTGCTACAGTCTGGAGGTGATAACGGATGCTATTTACCAGAATTTATGATCAAGGATGCCATAAAAAAACGAACACTTTTTCAGGTTAAAGAGGCTCCAGCAATCCGACTTCCCGTCTATGCCGCCTACCCGGTTTGGTCGTTGAATGAAGAATTGATAACACAATTACTCACCATAAAATAAAGTAATTACACCTAAATATGGGCTCCTTGAAATATACTTAAAAGATATCCATACCTGATCAGAAGAATACGATGTGAAAAACCAGAAGCGTAATAAACCACCTGTTATTTCTAACTTCGACCTGCCCGCCGGTCGTATTCTTGCAGGTAAATATGAAATCCTCTCACGCCTGGGAGCAGGCTGGGAAGGTGAGGTTTTTCTTGTCAGGGAACATCCTTCCGGCATTGAAAGGGCGGTAAAACTGTTTTACCCACAACGCAACCCGCGTGACAAGATTGCCAATTTTTATGCTCGCAAGCTCCATAAGCTTCGCCACTGCCCTATTGTTATTCAGTACCATTTCAGCGGCATCATCCATTACCGCAAAATCCCCATTACCTTTCTCGTCTCTGATTTTATTGAAGGTGAGCTACTTTGTGATTTTCTCGACCGCCAACCCGGTAAACGTTTAACCCCTTTTCAGGCTTTACATCTATTGCATGCCCTGGCCATTGGCATTGAATCCATTCATGCCATGAAGGAATACCACGGTGACTTGCATACTGGAAATATTATTATTCAACGCTTTGGTCTGGGTTTTGATTTAAAGCTGCTCGATTTCTTTCATTGGGGAGCACCGAGTCAGGAAAATATCTACTTTGATGTTATCAACATGGTTAAGCTCCTTCATGAGGCGATAGGGGGAGCTAAACATTATTCCAAACAACCGAAAGTTATCAAAGATATTTGCCGTGGTCTTAAACGGTCATTAATTCTTAAGAATTTTCGGACAGCCGGGCAGTTGCGTGAATACCTGGAAATGCTCTCATGGGATTAATTAGCCAAGTTCCCCTGCTTTACCTTGGTGATAACAATGGTGAACAGGCAACACATACATTTGCTGGTGGAACAGTCTGTGTTTATTCCTGTCAATCACCCGATAAAACATCTGGCAATGAAGACTCAGCGGGGCTAATCCCATGTGGACAGCATGCTGGCGTCTTAGCCATTGCGGATGGAATGGGAGGTGTTGCCGGTGGTGATAAGGCGTCTCAAACTGCAATTACTGAACTCAGTAAAACAGTCACAACTCAGTGTGCACCTCACACTCCACTACGTGATGGTATTCTTGATGGCATTGAAAAAGCTAACCAGAAAATATTAGATTTTGGAACCGGATCGGCCACAACCTTAATTGCCGTAGAAGTTAATGACGGTGTTGTTCGTTCTGTTCATGTTGGAGACTCAGTCGCCCTTGTCACCGGGCAACGTGGAAAAATTAAGTATCAGACGATTTCACATTCTCCGGTGGGCTATGCCCTTGAATCGGGTCTAATCCCTGAAGAAGAAGCCATGACACACGATGAACGACATATTATTTCTAATGTCGTTGGCTCAACCGAGATGCGTCTTGAAATTGGTCCACAGTTAGAGTTAGCCAGGCATGATACCCTGCTCCTGGGCAGTGATGGGCTTTTTGACAACCTGACCATCGAAGAAATTATCGAGATCATACGCTGTGGTTCTTTAATCGATGCGGCCCAGACACTGAGTACCTTATGTCAAAAACGAATGACACAGACTCAGGAAGACTCACTATGCAAACCAGATGATTTGACGTTTATCCTCTATCGGCCAGAATAATTATTGCACCTAAGTATTTTGAGTGAGTTATAGGGGCTACGTATATTATAATTTGGCCCAGCTATTTTTAATGAGTTTTAATTATGAAAAAAAATATTCTTTCACGCTATCCTATGATGGAAGACGGCAGTTATCTTATAGACATTACCGCAGGAAAAATTAGTGACCTGTATGACGACTTTGATAAGCATACGCCTTACGTCAGGAAGGAACTTGACCAGGATTTGGTTGAATACATAACAGATTCTGCGCGGGATCTTGGTAAAGAACATTTTACTATCCAGTTTCATTTTCTTGAACTGCCCGAAGAAGATATGAGGACTCGTATCGCCACGAGCATCAATAGTTATTTCCTTTACCTGAAGAACATCGAATTTCGAGAGTTAACCTGCATCATTCGAACCTCATTAATCTACTCGGTAATTGGTGTCTCTATTCTGTTTCTTTCCGTTCTGGTAAATGAGAGACAGACGTTAAATGCCTCCGTACTAAGCAAGGTATTCGCTGAAGGTTTGACAGTAGCCGCCTGGGTTTCGTTATGGCAGGCACTGGCAACATTTCTTGTTAACTGGACACCTTATAGCCGGCAGATAAAATTGTATGAACGTATTATGAATGCACCCATACAGTTTTTGCAGGCACCAGAGCCACCTGCGACCACTGACCAACCTTAGGCTAGCAAAAACTCATTAAATTCACCACGCATGCAATGGTTTGATGCCATTGAAGATGAATAGGCACCGGCGTTGATAAGCGCCAGGTAGTCATGCTGAGCAAGGTTTGGTAATAAAGCATTCTCATACCAGACATCAAGCGCTTCGTTAATATTGCCGACTACAGTCGTCAGGGTTAAGGGGCTATCGTCTATCTGCAACGGTACAGGTTGGAAGGGCAAGCCATAATAAGCGGGCTCGGGAGCGATATTAAAACCCGCATCAACACCAACAAATAGCGTGTCACGTTTTTGTTCGACGTATGTTTTTCCCAGCAACAATAATCCAGCGTCCTTACAAATATAATCGCCCGGCTCCACTTCAATGTGTAGATCACGATGCGCGAAGTGTTTGTTCAACACAATAGACCATTGTTCAAGATTAAGTGACTGATCTTCAGGAAGATGAGGTATGCCAAGCCCTCCTCCTATATTCACGCTTCGTACATCAGAGCTGGCATCAACAAACTTCATGCATTCAGTAATCACATGATCGAGTTGTTCCAGTTCAGGTGTGAGGTATCCACAACCAGTATGAAAATGAATTTTACTCACACTAAGCCCATATTGAGCAGCCAGCTCCAGAGCCTGCATGAACTGCTCCTGATAAATACCAAACTTGGTAGTTTTACATCCGGCGTAGTGAAGCCTGTCATTGCAGGCGCGACCAATACCAACGGCTGGATTAATACGAATACCAATTTCACTACCAGGCCTTAACTCACCCCAGCGACGAATCGCATGCAGTGAATCGCAGTCCATAAACAGGCCCTCGTAACGAGCCAGTTCGGCAAAATCCTGCTGAGAAAGACTGGTCGCTGTAAAGGAAATATCTGATGGTGAGAAACCACAACTCAGTGCATGTTTGACTTCATTCGGTGAACAGGCATCAATACCACACAGGCCCGTTTGCTTAATAAAGCGTAACAAAGGTGCGAAACGGTTGGCTTTCATCGCATAAAAAATAGATGAGCGCCCGGCAAGCCCGGCGGCATCCAGTGCCTGCCGCACTCGTATAAGATTCGCTTCTACACGCGCGGAAGAATAAACAAAGCTGGGCGTACCAAATTGGTGCGCCAGCTTTTGTACGTATTCTCCAGCAAAGTGCAGTTGATTGTTCTGATAGTGTAGATCGTCTCTTTGCCACCATTCATGCTGATGTACTTGAACCATCGAACCGCCTTATTGATTGACGGTCAGAACAGCCGGACCCGATATAACGGACATCTGTTCCTTCTTGCCACCAATCCAGCCACGACAATATCTGGAGCCACAGGAGCAGGGAAACTGTTTGAAGAGATAATCTTCAGTTTCCGCATAGTCCATATACAGATAACTGTTTTCTGGAATATCCTGTAAGGCGGTGACTGTCATATTTTTCATATCCAACGAAATATTGGGTTCGCAGGAATGCAGGAAATAGCCAGAAAAATAGGGATCATACAAGTGTTTGTCAGGGCTAATCTGCAGTGTATGCTGACGGATCACATCAATGACTTCCCCACTCATTTGGGCAATAATTTCACCACGCCTGAAGGCTCGATAACAGATCACCCCCTTGCCTGACGCCTCGTCTTTGTCAACAACTCCAAAGTCACTAGTTTTTGGAAACAAAGGGTCATGCCCAAAACTTGCAGGATATAACATCGTTGGTGTTCTCCACTTAAACGTGTAAAAAATATACTCAGAGGCACTTGCTCCTTGCATAGTTAAATCAAAATGCTATTTACACGTGATTTTGGAGTGCTACAAACGAAAAAAAATGGTTGTTATGATGAATAATATTGTAATTAACCTGAACTCGGGATAAGAAATGAACTAAAAGCCAGTACAACATTTTATTATCAATAATAAGGGTGACATACTGGAGGCTAAGCTGACTCCGGCCAACTCTATGGTGATAAGGACTACCTGGGTAAAGCGTTAGCTGGAACGCTATTTGACAAGGGGGCTTGATGGCCTATTGCCTAAAGGACAACAAACTTTCTATTCTACTACCAATGTGGCACAGCTGCAGGGGAATTGCTCTACCCTGTCCTTAAACTGATCGCAGGTTAACTAATCTTCCTCAAAAAACTCAGCCGAGTGCTTCACATCATGAGCCATGTTTTCCAGTTTTTTCGCTATCATTTCCATGTAGTCTACTAGAGAGGCATCGATTCCAGCTTCTATGAGTAAAGAGAGTTCGTCATAGTGATTACTATCAAGAGAATCACCGGCATCTTCTACTAGCTCGCGAAAACGGTTGGTAATCTCCTGAGCATGTTTGGTGCGATGCATTACTTCTTCTCCTTCCTGGGATTGGGTGCCTTATCAAGGAAGTGCTCACCCTTTTCATATATGTGAGCGGCTGAACCTACAATAAGTGAGTCCGGTGCCACTGCGATTTTAGTATTTTTATTGGGGTAGTCGAGGCTATAGAGGAGGTGTCGCATAGCATTAATACGTGCCCTCTTCTTACAATCTGATTTCACCACGGTCCATGGTGCATCGGCAGTATCAGTGTAGAAAAACATCGCTTCCTTGGCTTCTGTGTAATCACTCCATTTATCAAGTGACGCAAGATCGATTGGACTCAGTTTCCACTGTTTTAGTGGATCATGACGACGTTGCTGGAAACGTCTGAACTGTTCATTACGACTTACCGAGAACCAGAGTTTAAATAACTTAACTCCGCTACGAACCAGCATGCGTTCCAGCTCCGGAGCCTGGCGCATAAATTCAAGGTAGTCTCCTGGCTTGCAGAACTTCATGACCCGTTCAACACCTGCGCGGTTATACCAGGAGCGATCGAACAGTACGATCTCACCCTGACTAGGAAAATGTTTTATATAGCGCTGAAAATACCACTGTCCCATTTCTTCATCACTGGGTTTTTCCAGTGCGACGACACGTGCACCACGTGGATTCATGTGCTCCATCATCCGTTTGATGGTTCCTCCCTTACCGGCAGCGTCACGTCCTTCAAACAGGATCACAATACGTTGTCCTGTTTCTTTCACCCATCCCTGCATCTTAAGTATTTCGACCTGCAGATCCTGCTTCAGCGACTCGTACTCATCACGGTTCATTTTTTCCTGATAGGGATAATTAGCATCAGTAAATATCTGGCGTTTACCAAGCTTTTCGACCAATTTGGGCTTGGCTAATGACTGATCCTTACGATCGGCTGACACTTTGGGCATGCTGAAATTGGCATCTTTACTCACTCATAACCTCCAGATATAATAAGAACTTGCTCTTTTAAGTATAGACTCTGTCCAGCAAAGTGTGACTTCACCAGCTAAGGAAAGCCGCTAAAGATACAGAGAAATAACAATAAAACTGATGTCCATCTTTAATTAAAATCAAGCTCCCAAATTATCAAATTTCACCTCATTTCAATGGATCCCAGTAAAACATGACATAGCTCAATAAGGGCTAGAGTCATTCCAGATTGTGATGGTATCTACTCATATTTTTAGCCCTGCCACATATAAGAATATGCTAATATTATGTAACAAGAGTACCGAAATCACTCATCCGCAACCTGGATGCATCGGCACAATAATAAGGTGAGGAACTACTATGTTTGAACAGGTAAAGAGTGTCCTGTATGTGCGTTTACCCTGCTGGAAAATTTACCCTGGTGGCGTGATCTATGTTGCTGATTATATTCATAAACAGCGCCCGGATATTAAACAGGAAATACTCGATTTAGCCATCATTGAGCCCTCACAGCGTAAGCAGACGCTCAAGTCTCGGATTGAATCCATGCAGCCAGATATGGTGGCCTTTTCCTGGAGAAATATGCAGTCATTTGGTCCTCATCCAGAAGATGATGCGCTGGATGTGGTCATGAATTTCGACCATTCACCCAAACCCTGGCGTCGCGTCAAAGCAGCATTTTCTGCGATGAAAATCATCTATAACTACTCAGCCAGCCGCATGCGCAATTTTGCTTTCATGCACATGGTGCGCAAAATGATGCCGGATACTCGAATTGTAGTGGGTGGAACGGCTGTCTCTATATTTGGGAAGTATGTGGCAGAAAAATGTCCAACTAATAGTGTTGTGGTTGTGGGTGAAGGTGAAGCCGCAATGCTGTCCATCGTTGATGGCGAAAAGGTAACAATTGGTGAGTGCTACTGTAAAAATGATGATGGCGAGGTGAACTTTACCCACCGGCAGCAAAATTTCAAACTGGAAGATCTGAGCAGCGTTAATTTTGAATATGTAGAATCTATATTCCCTGCCATTCATCAGTACACTGATGATTATGTTGGTGTACATACCAAACGTGGTTGTCCCTACCAGTGTCACTTTTGTTTATACAATAAAATCGAAGGGGCCAGGCAGCGTTATCGTGATCCGATAGAAATCGTCGATGAAATTGAAAAATTAAACCGACGCTTTGGTGTTAACAAAATATGGTTCACTGATGCCCAGTTCTGTTCTACCCGTCGTAGTACTCATCATGTAGAAGAAATTCTTGATGAGATTATCCGACGTAAACTGAAAATAAAATGGACAGGATATATTCGACTTAACTACCTAACACCAGTCCTGGCAGAAAAAATGCTGGTATCCGGTCTGGCGAGTCTGGACCTGTCTTTCACTGGTACTCAGGACATTATCAATAGCCTGACATTGGGATACTCACTGGAACAACAGATGCAGGCATTTCAAATGTTCAAGGATGCTGGTTATACCAACCAGAAGGTTAAGCTCTATATGCCACTAAATGCCCCAGGTGAGACTGCGACTACACTGTTAAAAACTATCGAACGTATCAAAGAGCTCTATAACATGTTTGGTCGTGAAAATGTTTTGCCCTTTATTTTCTTTATTGGGGTGCAGCCCGGTACTCCTGTAGAAAAACTGTTGCTCGAACAGGGTTATCTTAAAAAAGATTACAACCCACTGACACTTAACCCATTCACAATTAAAAAACTGCTGTATAACCCTAAACCCCTTGGCTCCGTAATTGCACGTAGTTATCTTAAAGCTGTGGATAGTCTGGGTACTAATAGTGATTATGTAGGACGTGTGACGATGGATCTGATTGAGCAAGAGCTTACAAGCCCTCAGCAGCAATTCAGCGTGGGACGACTCCTGGAGAATATGAGCTAGCGTTTACAAATCTATTTATATTAACTTCTGATAATTTAGCATGAGCCAGAATAGTTTTCTGGCTTTTGGCAACTAACCCTTATTCA
This sequence comes from Gammaproteobacteria bacterium, assembly GCA_026196045.1. Classification (GTDB taxonomy): domain Bacteria; phylum Pseudomonadota; class Gammaproteobacteria; order UBA6429; family Thiohalophilaceae; genus JAPHRJ01. The sequence goes on along the minus strand of JAPHRJ010000058.1, from coordinate 4,448 downwards.
GCAAAAATAATTATCCCGTAACATTGTATTTATACCTGGACATAGTATTGTTACTACATATATTCCTTGCTTGAGCATAATAAAATCACCATAATTTGACTATGAATGATGCCAGTTTCAGATAAGAACAATGGTCAGTACTAGTAGCACACATCCTCAGATTGCAGCCAATTCGCCAGATAACCTCAATTCCTGGCTGCAGGCACTTAGTTCATCAAGATCAGACAAAGATACTGAAATAATAAAAAAAGCCTGTAATTTCTCGCAACAAGCTCATGAAGGACAGCATCGAGCATCCGGCGAACCTTATTTCTATCATTCACTGGCAGTCGCCAATATTCTTGTTGAACTTAAGCTTGATGCCGATACAATTTGTGCTGCCATCCTCCATGATGTTGTTGAAGATACCGATATTTCGATTGATGATATCCAGAATGAATTTGGAAGTGCTATTGCACAACTCGTTAATGGCGTCACAAAAATGGATATTATCTCAACCATTCGTGCGAGTGAATTAGAGGAACACAGCGAAAACTTTCAGGCAGAGAACCTCCGAAAAATGCTATTGGCAATGGCTGAAGATGTACGTGTTGTTTTAATAAAACTTGCCGACCGTTTACACAATATGCGCACACTTAGTGCTTTATCAGAAAGCAAACAACAACGCATTGCCCAGGAAACCATGGATATTTTTGCTCCACTTGCAAATCGACTTGGTATATGGGGTGTTAAATGGGAACTGGAAGATCTTTCTTTTCGATATTTAAATCCCATCGCATATAAACAAATTGCAAATTCACTGGCTGAAAGACGAGTAGCTCGAGAGCAATATATTAATCAGTTTGTTAAAACATTACAGAACGAGCTGGATACTATCAATATTAAAGCTGACGTACAGGGTCGAGCAAAACACATATACGGCATTTGGAAAAAAATGCAACACAAACAGCAGGAGTTTCATAAAATCTATGACATTCGTGCTGTGCGTGTATATGTAGAGACCATACCCGAATGCTATACCGTCCTGGGTGTTGTTCATAGTCTCTGGAACTATTTGTCTGGAGAATTTGATGATTATATCGCGACACCAAAAGAGAATAACTACCGTTCTATACATACAGCTGTCCTTGGTCCCGAGGGAAAAACGGTTGAAGTACAGATCCGAACGTGGGACATGCATAGGGAATCCGAGTATGGTATAGCCGCCCATTGGCGATACAAAGAAGGAGCAAAGACAGACAGTAGCTTTGATGAAAAAATCGTATGGCTCCGACAGTTACTTGAATGGAAAGATGATGTTGCTGAAGCAACTGATTTTGTCGATCAATTTAAATCCGAAGTTTTTAGTGACCGTATATACGTCTTCACCCCACAGGGTAACATTGTTGACCTCCCAACCGGTGCTACTCCCTTAGACTTTGCCTATCGAATTCATACTGAAGTAGGACATCGCTGTCGCGGAGCCAAAGTTAATGATCGTATGGTACAGCTCACCCATAAATTACAGACTGGCGACCAAATTGAAATATTAACCATCAAAAAAGGTACGCCTAGCCGTGACTGGATGAATCCTCATTTAGGATATCTAATTACCAGCAAAGCACGACAGAAAGTACAACATTGGTTCAAACTACAAAATACCGAACAGAACATTTCTGATGGACGAACTATTATTGACCGCGAACTCAAGCGCATGAATTTCACCGACATCAGTTATGATAAAATAGCAAAAAAGCTCAATTTAAAAAATACTGATGCTCTCCTCAATGCATTAGGGAGTGGAGATATAAAGCCTGCACGAATTGTGCATATTGCTCAACAAATCACAGCACCAGATGAAATATTACAAAGTGATAAACCAATAAGCTACCGGGCTGAAAAAAAGGATGAACAGACTGATATTAAAGTAGATGGTGTTGGGGACTTGCTGACAAAGTTTGCTCGTTGCTGTAAGCCAGTTCCAGGTGATCCTATCATTGGTTTTATTACACAAGGACGTGGTGTCACCATTCATAGGCGTGACTGTCACAACGTCTTACGATCTATCTCCCAACAGCCCGAAAGGTTTGTTGAAGTCAGCTGGGGAAATGATTCGAGTAAAAATTATACTGTTGACATTACAATCTATGCATATGATAGAAAGGGTTTACTGAAAGATGTTACTACCCTGCTTTTAAATGAAGGCGTGAATGTTATTGCAATCAATACTCAGTCTCACCGGAAAACACACACGGTCACGATGAATATTACACTGGAAATTCCAGATCTTGAAACACTGAGTAAAATATTAGCTAAGGCTAGTCAGTTACCAAATATTACTGAAGTAAAAAGAAAAAACCCATAATAATAACTGTATTTTAAAGTTAAGACTTAAGTCCAAGTTTCTTCATTAAATCATAGAGTGTGGGTCGACTCACACCTAATAATTCTGCTGCAGGCCCAATCTTCCCACCGACATGACTCAGCGCATGTGATATTGCTTTTCGTTCTGCCTCATCCCGAATAGCTCGCAAATCAAAGGTATCTAAATCTTCCTTGTCATCATCTGAAGATTTTAATTCTAGGTCTTCGATAGTAACCTGTTTCCCATCCGCCATAATCACGGCACGTTTAACACGATTACGCAATTCTCGAACATTACCAGGCCAGGGATAGGATTCCATGGTGGAAATTGCTTCACGGGTAAAACCTGATAACCGTTTATTTTGTTCTTTGTTAAATTTGTCTAAAAATGAACGAGCTAATAATAAGATATCACCCTGTCGTTCATTTAACGCAGGCATGTTGATACAAATTTCGTTAATGCGATAATACAAATCTTCTCGAAAACTACCTTCTTCAATTTTTTCATGTAACTTTTGATGAGTCGCACAGATTACACGCACATTGACAGGTATCTCTTCACGACCACCAATACGCTCTACGACACGCTCCTGTAGGAAACGAAGTAACTTACCCTGTAGTGACAAAGGAAGATCTCCCATTTCATCAAGAAACAGGGTACCGTTATGTGCATATTCAATTTTACCCGGGGTAGTTTTTGCCGCGCCAGTAAAAGCACCTTTCTCATAACCGAATAATTCACTTTCAAGCAAATTCTCAGGGATCGCTGCACAGTTAATTGCGATAAAATTACCTTCAGAATAACCACTTTTTGAATGAAGGCCTCGAGCACACAGTTCCTTACCTGTACCACTATCCCCCAGAATAAGAATACTTGCATCAGAGGGGGCCACTTTCTCAACCATCTGACAGACAGAATGCATTTGAGGACTACTCGCAACAATACCGTCCATTGGTGTTTCTTTCTGAGCAGATAATAATCGCTGGTTCTCAGTCTCAAGCTGATACACGTGATAAGCGCGATTAATAATGTGTCCAAGCACATCAGGATCTACAGGTTTCTGATAAAAATCATACGCTCCAGAAGATATCGCCTTCACCGCATTCTCACGGGTCTCATTCCCACTAACGATGATCACTTTAGAGGAAGGAGAAATCGCCAGAATTTCTTCTAAACACGAGAGACCTTCGGTACTACCATCAGGATCTGGTGGCAACCCAAGATCAAGACTAACAACCGCAGGTGGATTTTTCTTAACAACGTCTAATGCTGCTAATCGATCAGATGCTACTTCAACTTCGTAATCTTCGAAATGCCAGCGTAATTGTTTTTGCAGGCCTAAATCATCTTCTACGATTAAAAGACGTTTCTCAGAGGCTGTAGATTTTGCCATAGATATTTCCAGTTTAAATATAGCTATTTCCAGTTCAGATATAGCTATTTAAGTAATTGCCTAACTATTAATTATACTATAAGTGGAAGATATAACTTGAAGGTTGTTCCAACGCCAAGTTCACTTTCCACTTCAATGTCACCACCAAGTCCCTGCAGGAACTCCCTGGCCTCGTAAACACCAATCCCCATACCTGATGCCCCTTTTGTGGACTCAAAGGGCCTGAATAATCGAGTTTTAATAAACTCATCATCCATTCCTGTTCCCGTATCAGAAATCTCAATCATCGCATGGTTAATATGCTTATTAAGCTTGATGTTTATATCGCCAGAAACAGGGGTTGCATCCTGAGCATTTTGAATAATATGACTAATTACCGATGCAAGTCGATCATAATTTGCACTGACTTTGAGAGTTGTATACTCACATTTAACATTAATATTTGGTGTATTACCTGCTCGTTTTCTTGTTTCGACTTCCTGAATTAATAGCTTTGATAATTCTACATCTTCTTTTGATTCATTCCCTTTAACACCTTCTTTCAAATTACTGAGAAGACGATTCATTTTACTTACAGAATTCTCAACGGTGCTAATTGCATCTTCCATAAATAAGGGATTGTGCTTGTGCTTTGCAGCATTGCTTACAATTAGCGTTAATTGTGCAATCATATTTTTAAGGTCATGAACGATGTATGTAGAAAGGCGGTTA
>JAPHRJ010000080.1 GCA_026196045.1 Gammaproteobacteria bacterium | reverse complement strand
CCTTCGACAGGCTCAGGACGAACGGTGAGGGAGCCTTTCATCCTGGTTCAGGACGAATATACTCTTAACCCGTTCGTGGTGAGCCTTGTCGAACCATGAGCGGAACAGCTTCTGTGATTAACTTGTTCATCCTTCGACAGGCTCAGGACGAACGGGATGGGTAGTTTAATCCTGACTCAGGATTGTCCTTGTCGCTTGTCACTTGTCGCTTGTCGCTTGTCCCTCGTCCCTCATCCCTTAACTGGTAAATCGTTTGTCCCAACGTTTAAAACGTTTTCGACAGTAGGCATCCAGCTCATCGTAAGTTTTAAAATAGTATTTAAAACTTTTTTCAGCCGGTTCATCCAGCTCACAATAATCATTACTGTAATCTCGACAAAGTTGAGGCCGGGTTTCATAAATGCCACAACGTCCATCCTGCTGCAAAAACTGGCAGGTGTTCATTATCAGTAAAAACCAGCCATCCTCATCTTTATATACCTGTACGCCTTTGTGTGCCATTTGCCAGGCTATATGATCAAAATCATCCAGTGAGCGCGGCGTATCAATTGACTGTGTAATATAACTGCAACATTTATCACCGGGGCAACGACTGCATTTATCCCAGGCATTAGATTCCGCATGAATAACAATTTTTTTGCGTGACATCTTTCTTACTCAGTTAGAAAAAAACAGGTATTATATTGATAAAGCAACATTGTATCCTGCCTTACCCTTTAACAAAACCGGTATAATGGACTAAGCCATGACAATACCTTCATTTATTACATTCAACATAAAACCTGCGTTTAAAAAAAATGCTGAATTCGGACAAAATATAGTTCGGCTGTTAATCTGGTTGTCCGTCACGCTACTGGTTTTTGGTGGTAGTTATCTGGGTTACTATCCGAAGAATTATACGAGCTATATTATTTTCAGCTCGGTATTTTTCTTAATTACCATCTATATTTTTTTTAGCATTAAGCACACACCCCGTTCGCGCCTGCGTGTATTTCTATTGATAATATTTGATGTCAGTGCGATTAGCGCGGTCATGCTGCTGACGGATAGCGGTGCTTTTGGTCCCTTCTTTCTTTTTTATCCCTGGCTATATATTGGTTATGGCGTTCGCTATGGGCGTACCGAACTTTTTACGACGGCCATTACCTGCTTCCTTGCCTTTATCCTCATTGTTTTTTATACCCGTTCTACAGATCAGCTCGCCAACATCATTGCCTACTCCCTGTTTATGTTGATTCTACCCTTCTATCTCAACACCATGATCACTCGGATCAAACAGGCCCGCAGAGAGGCGGATCGCGCCAACCATGCTAAAAGCGAATTCCTCGCCACGATGAGTCATGAAATCCGTACTCCCATGACCGGTATTCTGGGCATGACCGAGTTACTGGAAAAAACGTCATTAGATACAACGCAACAGGAATACGTCGAAGGATTAAAAGAATCCTCTATTACTATGCATTCATTAATAAATGATGTGCTGGACCTTTCAAAAATTGAAGCGGGTAAATATCAGCTGGATTACTCGGCTTTTAACCTTGAGCGAGTCATTCGTGGGATCATTAATATCTTTTTGCCACAGGCACAGAAAAAAGGGATTCAACTAATTTACCATGTCGATACACCGGTTCCTGATATGGTGATGGGTGATCACAATCGTTTGCGACAAATATTATTAAACCTGATTAGCAATGCGATCAAATACACTGATGAAGGAAAGGTGACACTATCTGTCAAACCTGTCACGGATACTGCCATTCAATCATTACGATTTGAAATTCAAGACAGCGGAACTGGAATTGAACAGCAACAACTTGATCATATTTTTGAACCTTTTTACCAATGCCAGACTGATCCAGCGAAACAACTACACGGTACCGGGCTTGGCACGACTATATCTTCAAAACTGGTTGCTATTATGCAAGGCAAAATCGGCGTATCAAGCAAGTTGGGGGAAGGTAGCCTGTTCTGGTTCGAACTCCCACTTCCCGAAGCCCAACCACGAAGCCAACCTTTAAATGAGAAAAGAAAATCAGCCTCAAAACTAAAGTTATGCATCCTGCTTGCCGAAGACACTGAGATAGTTGCAAAGGTAATCACAATTTTTTTGCAACAAAGTGGGCATAATGTTATCCGAGTAGACAATGGCAAAGACGCTTTGCAAACACTCAAAACGAATGATGAGATTGATCTAGTGTTAATGGATATGCGAATGCCCGAAATGACTGGCCTGGAAGTCACCCAGCACTGGCGTGCGATTGAACCAGACAACAAACATATTCCCATTATCGCCCTGACTGCAAATTCCACTACCATTGAACGCGACCAATGCTACGCGGCTGGAATGGATCAATTTGTGACTAAACCCGTCAGCCACGCACGTCTGGAAGAAATTATTAGTGATTTTTACTGATTATGTTTGAGAACCGATCTATGCAACACAATACGGATCCTGAAGTAAAAAAGTTACAACGCCAGATTTCAACTTATGTTGATAATGCTAAATATAACGAGCAGAAATTACGCCGCTTTCAGGAGCAGGAACTCCAGTTTATAAAAACAGCTGGCATTGAAGCCTTACTTGAAGCCTTTTATAACGATTATCGTCTACGCTTTGAACTTGATACGGTTGGCCTGTTACTGCTTGATGAAGATTATGAAATCCGTCGTATTCTGGAAAACCAGGGCATATCCAAGCACCGTTACAAAGAGCTTATGTTTACTGATGATGCAAGCTCGATCACAACACTGTTTGATAAGCGTCTGGCTCCTCGTCTTGGTAGCAAGATGAATGATTGCTATAACACACTTTTTGCAAACCAGCTTCGCCGTCCATTCAGTCTGGCTGTCATTCCATTAGTACGACATGGTCAGGTCATCGGCTGTTTTCATGTAGGCAGTATGAAGGCTCGCCGCTTTACCCCCGATACTGCAACCGATTTTTTACAACGTCTTGTAGAAATTTTTGCGGTCTGCCTTGAGAATGCGATTAACAATGAAAAAATCAAGTTACTTGGACTGCTTGATCCTTTGACGGGTATTCACAACCGTCGCTACCTGGATCAGCGTTTAAGTGAAGAAGTCAGTCGCAGCATGCGTCAGAAAAAATCACTTAGTTGCCTGTTCATGGATATTGATCACTTCAAATCATTCAATGATACCTATGGCCATGCGATTGGTGATCTCGTCTTGCAGGAAGTTGCCAATCTTATTAAATCACAAATGCGTTTAAGTGATGTGCTGGGTCGTGTCGGTGGTGAGGAATTTGCTATTCTGCTGACCCATACCGCAAAACCGGAAGCGCTGGAAATTGCTGAACGCATTCGTAGTAAAATTGAATCACATGAAATATGTCTTGAAGATGAGCGGCGTTTAAAAATCACAATTTCAATTGGTTGCTGCGATCTCGAGGCTGATTCTATCACCGCCTCGACAAATGACCTTGGAGCAAAATTAATTAGCACAGCGGATGCCGCCCTGTATCAGGCAAAAGAAACTGGACGTAACCGGGTTTGTTATCAGACGCTAAATACAGATAGTACGCAGTAGCTGATATTCACCTTTGGTATAAAATATATAACGTCCTTCGACAAGGCCCTCCTGAGAAATATCGAAGGGCTCAGGACGAACGGGGTGTTCCTGGCTTGGAACAACAAATTTCCCACCACTCTCCCGTTCGTGGTGAGCCCAGTCGAACCATGAATGGGGGGGCTTCCGGTGTTCATCCTTCGACACCCCTTCGGCTAGCTCAGGACAGGACTCAGGACGAACGGTACTTTTATCTTCGTTCGT
>JAPHRJ010000014.1 GCA_026196045.1 Gammaproteobacteria bacterium | reverse complement strand
CTGCTTTATCGTATGCACAACACGCGTAAAGGCTGGAAGGTTTATGATGTCAGCGTTTCCGGTATTAGCCTGATCACCACCTATCGCACCAGCTTTAATAGTGAGATTCAGCAAAAAGGTCTGGATGGTTTAATCAAATCACTGGCGAGTCGTAGCGATACCCTTATAAAAGTAAACAAACAAACTTCGCTGGTACAAAATTAAGATATCATATCTGCCCTGTGCAGATACACCCGGACACACTCACTTTCATTATAAGAAACATATCCGTAAAATCTGCTCATGTTGATTTTACGCTTACTGGCGAATGGCCTGGCTCCTCTGACTCTAGTGGGTGCAATCTGCGCCTTCTTTTTTCCTGAGTATTTTTTACCTTTCAAACATGTATTTAAATGGTTGTTTGCCGCGACCATGTTTGCACTTGGTATCGTACTTAATCCTGCCGAGCTTAAAGATACCTTACAACATCCTGCCCGAATTGGACTTGGGGTGTTAACACAATATTCAGTCATGCCATTGTTTGCCTTTACAGTAGCGACACTAGGCGGGCTTCCCCCAGCTTTGGCGCTGGGCTTTATAATAGTTGGGGCCGCCCCCGGTGCAATGGCCAGTAATGTGATTGTTTATCTTGCCGGTGGTGCCATGGCTTTTTCTATTGCTATGACAACAGTAGCGACATTCCTCTCACCATTAATTACGCCTTCACTGGTTGAATGGTTAGGTGGGGCTTTGTTGCCTATTCCTTTCTGGGACATGATGCAGACCATTATCTTGATTGTTGTCCTGCCACTTGCGCTAGGTATGCAGTTGCATCGTTTTTTAAAAGGTAATCAACTTTCTTTTGCTAAAGAATTTGCGCCAGCACTGGCCTCTTTGGCCATTATTATTATTTGTAGTTATGCCGTTGCCGCCAATCAAACTCGAATTAGTAATGTGGGTATCGACGTATTGATGCTGGTTATTTTATTAAATGCTTTGGGTTACCTGTCAGGCTGGTTCCTCGCCCGACTATATGGTTTTGATATGCGTCATCGTCTGGCATTAGCCATTGAGATCGGAATGCAGAATGCGGGGCTCGGTGTCGTGCTGGCACTTGAACATTTCAAAGACACTCCAGAGACCGCATTGCCTGGTGCACTGTTTGCTGTCTGGTGCATTCTCACTGCTGCGGGTGCCACCAGCTATTTACGCTGGAAACGGGTTTCATCCACTCCTTCGTCCTAAAAACAGCCTTTATTCTACTTTTTTTATTCCTACTAAATTATCCAGTTTCTTAGCTTGTTGCTGTAAGCAACTGGTTTGTTGCTATTTTCTTATTTTATCCACAGCTCACCATCAAAAAACTATTTTTTAAAGTACCTCTTCAACTGCCGATACCTATTCCTATTACAGAGACAGGGACTGCCTGTTTATTTGATCACAAAAGAAGAAGTAAAAGAAGGTTAAATTCATGACGCGGATCCTGTTTATTGAATCCTCCGCCACGCTACGACATGCGCTTAGCAAACAACTCCAGTACAGTGACTATGATGTCTCTATCGAAGACAGTTACGAGATGGCGGCTACCTATCTGGCTGAACACGAAAAAACACCGACCTATGATTCAATCGTTATAGGCTGGCCTACGATAGCGCAAGCTGCGACTGATGAACTGCTGGCCGCATTAAGTGAATCTCCTTTTGATCAAATTCCAGTGATCGTGCTGTCACACGAAACCGATCCTGCAACCATGGAATGGGCATCACAACGTAATCGCACCGCATTACTGCTATGGGACAATCATCAGGATATTGTGCACACCTTGCACATGTTGATGAATAGTGACTATGCTATTGAAGGAAACATTAACGAAGATACTGATGAACCTGTTCGTGCTTTACTTGTTGATGACTCACCCACCGCCCGAGTCAAATTCCGTAAACTGCTCATTCATGCAGGTTATGTAACCGAAACAGCCAGCAGCGCTGAAGAAGCTTTTGAAAAATGTCAGTCCAGTAACTTTGATATTGCCATTGTTGATTATTTCATGCCAGTTGTAGCCGGTAATATCCTATGTCGACAGCTACGTGATACTCCAAAAACGTCACATATGGTCACAGCAATTCTAACCAGCACTTATCTGGATAGTGTTATCACCAACTCACTGGCATCCGGTGCGGTAGACTGCATGTTCAAGAATGAAAGCAACGATCTATTCCTTGCCCGTGTTGCAGCCATGAGTCGTACCGCACGTATGGCCCGCCGAACTGAACTTGAACGCCAGCGTCTGGATGGAATTTTGTCTTCTGTTGGTGACGGTGTGTATGGTGTCGATCGTGATGGTTTAATCACCTTTGTTAACCCTGCGGTAAGACATATTCTTGGTATTGACAAGGACGTACCGTTAATCGGCAATATGCCGAGTAAGGTCTTTCATTATATTTGCCCAACCACACTGAATAGCAAAAATCGTCACTGTTATGTTAAACAGGCAATGGACAATGATCAAACGCTCTATGCCATTGAGTCTATTTTTGCTCGTTCAGATGGTAGCCCCATCCAGGTTGAACAAACCATTCTTCCATTGAAAGTCGATGGTCAGGTTACTGGAGCTGTTATCGCTTTTCGTGATATTTCTATGCGCAAACTGCTTGAAGAAGAACTCAAGTGGCAGGCCAATCATGATCCATTAACCAAACTTCTAAACCGTAATTACTTTGAAAACTATTTGTCAGAAGAAGTACAGCGCCTGAAACGTAGTAAAGAACAAAGCGCTTTACTATATATCGATCTGGATCGTTTTAAATATATTAATGACACCATCGGTCATGCGGCAGGCGATCAACTGCTTATTGAAATTGGTGAGCAGCTTCAAAAGCGTTTACGTAAAGCGGATCTCCTAGCGCGACTTGGTGGTGATGAGTTCGCCATCATCCTGCATAACGTTAATCCTGATTCGCTCTTTGAGGCTTCTGATGTATTTCGCCAGGTACTGGATGACTATAAATTTACCTATAACAGCCGCACATATCAGATTAATGGCTGTATTGGTGTTGCCCCGATTAATGAATTTAGCGCAACACCCGGTGAAGTCCTGGCTAATGCCGACATCGCCTGTAACATTGCCAAAAATAAAGGTCGCAACACTACCCATATTTATAATGTCGATCAGGACGATAAAGTCTCAATGGATATGGAACTGGGCTGGTCAATCCGGCTTAGTCAGGCTCTTTCTGGAGACGGGTTCACATTACACCATCAACCGATACTGCCCTTAGATGACATCAATCCTGATCAACTGACAACAGACTCGGGTGTGCTATGGGAAAAATTCAGGGATAGTTCATCTGATAAAGATTTAATCTTCGAAGTACTCATAAGGATGAACAATCCTCATGGCGAACTCATTGCGCCGAATGCTTTCATCCCTACGGCTGAACGCTTCAACATGATGCCTGACATTGATAACTGGGTTCTTCGCAATACATTAAAAAATATTACTTATTACCAGCGTCAATTTCCACAGGCCCGTTTCTCGATTAATCTTTCCGGCCAAAGCCTGGGGTCGACTGAGTTAATTGATATTTTAATTGATGCCATTGAAAATCATTCATTACAACCAGGCTCAATCATTTTTGAAATTACAGAAAGCTGTGCCATTGCCCATCTTGATGAAGCCCGTCATTTTATCGGACAAATGCTGGTTTATGGCTGTAACTTCGCTTTAGATGACTTTGGCAGTGGTTATTGTTCTTTCTCTCACCTGAAGAACTTGCCGGTTGAATATATTAAAATTGATGGCCTGTTTGTTAAAGACATCGTGAACGATCCCATGGATAGAGAAATCGTTTCTTCAATTAATAATATTGCCCATTCCCTCGGTATGAAAACCGTAGCCGAATTTGTTGAAGATCTTGAGACCGTGAAGCTACTTAAAAAATGTGGCGTGGATTATATTCAGGGCTATTACATTACCAAACCCTATGAACTCTCCATGCCTGATAATGTGGTTCATGCTGATTTCAAATCCGGCAACAAGCCCGGCTAAACATGTGTTCCTAAGTCCTGACTATAGAAAGCTATACGTTTGTGGTGAGCTTGTCGAACCATGAACATAAAGCTTGAAAGAAATACCAATGTTTAAACTATTCACCCTTCGACAGGCTCAGGGCGAACGGATTTATTTAAACAGGAATTCAGCACACTGACTGTAGTTATTTTCTTCCTGTTTAAATAACGTTGTTTATCCGCTCCTGCTATGTGTACAGCCTGAAATTAGCAACCAAACTGAATCAGTTATATTTTTCTTTGCCCAAAATAAAATTATAAATTGAATACCGCGCTATCTATCGGCACAATACGCCCCCTGCCGCCTGTAAAGACATGACTCACAAACCGGCAACCCAATTTTTAAAAACATAACCAAGAGGTATAAACAATGAAATTAATTCTTTTAGGTGCACCAGGTGCCGGTAAAGGTACTGTGGCAAAAATGCTGACTGAAATCGACGGTTCTGTACAGATTTCTACTGGTGACATCCTCCGTGGTGCGGTTGCAGCCGGTACTGAACTGGGTAAAAAAGCCGAAGCCGCAATGAAAGCCGGCGATCTGGTCTCTGATGATCTCATCATGGGCATCATGGAAGAACGTCTGAAAGAAGATGACTGCAAAAGCGGTTACCTGCTCGATGGTTTCCCACGCACCATTCCTCAGGCTGAAGCTCTGAAAACCCTGCTGGAAAAAATGGGTGAAAAACTGGATTTCGCTGTTGAAATCGATGTTCCTCGTGACGTAATCCTGGATCGCCTGACTACTCGCCGTACCTGTACTGACTGTGGCGCGATTTACAACGTTAAATCTAACCCACCTAAAGAAGAAGGCAAGTGTGACAAATGTGGTGGTGCCGTTGTACAACGTGATGACGAAACTAATGAAGCCATCAGCAACCGTCTGGACGTTTATAATGAAAAAACAGCTCCACTGACTGGCTTCTACGAAAATGAAGGCATGCTGCTAAAAGTAACCGCAACAGACAGCAAGACGGTTATTGATGCCATCAAAAACAAACTGGGCTAAATTCCTGCCTGTTTGAACATAAAGGGGAGCCAGGCTCCCTTTTATATTTCAGTTTCCCGCAATACAATTACCCACACTTTTGCCATTTTTTCAGCCATCCCCCGTTTAGTGTACAATCGGCCGCGCCCATACATATAGATACCTATTTTCAAGGAGAACCACTTGAAACAGTTTGATGGAACCACGGTCCTTTGCGTTCGCCGAGGAAAAAACGTCGTCATTGGCGCGGATGGCCAGGTCACCTTTGGTGATACAATCATGAAAGGAAATACTCGCAAAGTACGCCGCCTATACAATGACACAGTACTCGCTGGATTTGCCGGTGGCACCGCCGACGCATTTACCCTGTTTGAATACTTTGAAGGCAAGCTGGAAAAATATTCTGGCAATCTGGTGCGCGCCGCCGTTGAAATGGCCAAAGACTGGCGTACCGATCGCACACTACGCAAATTAGAAGCCTTGCTGGCTGTAGCGGATACCGAAGCATCACTCATTATTTCAGGTAATGGTGATGTGATTGAACCTGAACATAATTTAGTCGCAATAGGCTCCGGTGGTGCCTATGCAACGGCTGCAGGCCGAGCCCTTCTGGATAATACCGAGCTTTCAGCACGAGAAATTACCGAGAAGGCCTTGAATATTGCCGCCGACACCTGCATTTATACCAACCATAAGCTGGTATTCGAAGAACTCTAACAGGATTGTTTCTCATATGTCCCAGATGACACCCCGTGAAATTGTTCAGGAACTGGACAAACATATTATTGGTCAGGACTCGGCAAAACGTGCCGTGGCCATTGCTCTGCGTAACCGCTGGCGTCGTAGCCAGGTGGATGAAGCCTTACGCAATGAAATCACACCAAAGAATATTCTCATGATCGGCCCAACCGGTGTGGGCAAAACCGAGATTGCTCGTCGCCTGGCCAGGCTGGCCAACGCCCCCTTCCTTAAGGTAGAAGCAACAAAGTTCACTGAAGTGGGCTATGTTGGTCGCGATGTTGATTCGATCATTCGCGATCTTGCCGATATCTCTATAAAAATAACCCGCGAACACGCGATGGAAAAAGTCCGTCATCGCGCCGATGATGCGGCCGAAGAACGTGTCCTCGACATTCTGCTCCCTCCCGCTCGTAACTTTGGTTTTGACGATGGTGAAACCGACAGCGAAAACAAGGACAGCACTACCCGGCAAAAATTTCGCAAAAAACTACGCGAGGGAGATTTAGACGACAAGGAAATTGAAATTGACATTAGCGCTCCCAGTGTTGGCGTAGAAATCATGGCTCCTCCTGGTATGGAAGATATGACCAACCAGTTGCAGGGCATATTCCAGAACATGGGCGGCGGGAAAACCCGCAAGCGTACATTACCCATCCGTGAGGCCATTAAACTGCTCATAGATGAAGAAGCAGCCAAACTGGTCAATGAAGAAGATATCAAGGAACAGGCTATTCATAACGTCGAACAAAACGGCATCGTTTTCCTTGATGAAATGGATAAAATCGCCAAACGTGGCGAATCAAGTGGTGCCGACGTTTCCCGTGAAGGAGTACAGCGCGATTTACTACCGCTGGTAGAAGGCTCCACAATCACGACAAAATACGGCATGATCAAGACCGATCACATCCTTTTCATCGCCTCGGGTGCTTTTCACCTGTCCAAACCTTCTGATTTGATCCCGGAGCTTCAGGGTCGTTTCCCTATCCGAGTTGAGTTAGAAGCACTGAGCGCCTCGGACTTTGTCCGTATCCTGACCGAACCCGATGCCTCACTGACGATCCAGTACAATGCCCTGCTTAAAACTGAAGGCGTTGAGGTTGAGTTTACCGCCGAAGGTGTTCAGCGTATGGCTGATATCGCCTGGGAAGTGAATGAAAAGACCGAAAACATTGGTGCGCGCCGCCTGCATACTGTTATAGAGCGCTTGCTGGATGACATTTCTTACCGCGCCACCGACATGACCGAAAAGACTGTGCAAATCACTAAGGAATTTGTGGATGAAAATCTGGCCGATCTAGCGCAAGATGAAGATCTAAGCCGATACATCCTGTAAATCCCCCTGTAATCGTAATCACAACTGGGTTGAGTTAACTCCCCATACTATTAATAAGGAAGAGCAAAACCATGTCTGAAGAAAAACACAGACCAACAGAAATTAATTTCCATAAAACTTCCCATATACTGGAAGTCAGCTTTGATGATGGCAGCAATTTTAATCTGCCAACCGAATACCTGCGTGTTAATTCACCCTCTGCCGAAGTGCAGGGTCATGGCCCCGGTGAAGAAGTCCTGCAGATAGGCAAACAGGATGTAAATATTGATCGAATCGAACAGGTAGGCAATTACGCGATTCAACTGTTCTTCGATGATAACCACGACACTGGCATTTATTCCTGGCAGACTCTGTATAAACTGGGCAAAGAACAGGACACTCTGTGGCCTCAGTATCTGGAAAAGCTGAAAGCGGCTGGCCACGACCGTCCAGAACCAAAACACCTGCAATAATCCGTTTAATTAAACTGTATCTTAATTATTCAGGCATTTCCCACTAATGAAGGGAATGCCTGAATAAAACATTAAAATGTATAAAACTTCAATTCACTTGTCTGTGAAATCATCGTCAACGTACTATAGAATTTCCTACAGCAACATAACAATTTATATTTTGGCTTATAACGATTATGAAAGCCCATTATAACTTTTCAGAAACCGTAATTGTATTCTTTATCCTATACTAGTAGTTAGCGATTAGCTGTCTAACTACTCTAATTTCAATGGATAATGCAGACATATAGCTAAAGAAAGAAATACTTAATAAGCTGTGAACCTCAATCCAGTTTATAGTTCCAGCAACAGTGAAACACTATTTTGTCTATAACTATCACATGAATTAGACGATGCTGTAATAATAAATACCCTGTAGAGCATTACCTGCAGGAACACGATTAAACTCATCGGGACTAATTAATAAATGAACCTTGGCCTGTACAGTTATATTGCGGCAGCTGTTGCATACGGCTTTTTCTTCGCGTTGTTGCTGTTCAGCTGGCGCAGTAGTTTACAGGGTAAATTACTGGCAAGTGTAATAGGTATCAGTACTGTCTGGGCAATTTTTGCAACGGCAATTTCGACTGGCCACACAGAGCTTAATACCGTGTATCAAGTTCTGGAGATATTGCGCTATCTCGCCTGGTATATTTTTCTCATTAAGCTATTTGACACTGCCAGCACGACTAATCCAGGTTATCGAAAATTTACACACTGGGCTATGCTCACCTGTGTTGGTTTTTCCTGCCTGTTATTGATCAATGAATTATTCTCTATTTCAGAGAGCACTATGCCTGGCATCATTGGTCATGTTTTCCTGCCCCTGGCTGGACTTGCCATTATTGAACAGTTATACCGTAACACTTCTATACAACATCGGTGGGCTATCAAATACCTGCTTATTGGCGCTGGTGGAATATTTGCGTTTGATTTTTATCTTTATGCTGATGCTTTTCTGTTCCGCACTATCAATTATGAATTATGGGAAAGTCGTGGAATTATCCATTTCGTTTTCATGCCATTACTTGTAATCGCATCAGTTCGCAATAAAAACTGGTCACTCAACGTTTTTGTTTCACGGGATATCGTACTTAATACAACCGCCATTATGGGTGGTGGCATCTACCTGTTAGCTATGGCGGCAGCGGGCTATTACCTCAGAGAGTTTGGCGGCAGTTGGAGCCGGCTAAATCAAATACTATTTTTTTCACTCGCCATCGCACTGCTGGCATCAGTTCTGTTTTCAGGACGCCTTCGAGCACATCTTCGAGTATTTCTGGGCAAACACTTTTACAAAAACAAGTATGATTACCGACGAGAATGGCTCAAGCTGACTGACAGACTCCATGATAAATTTAAGTCACAAGATAGCTTTGAATCTGATATCAGAGCACTCGCTCTTACTGTGGAAGCCAGAGGAGGGAGTTTGTGGTTATGTGATCAACATTCTGTATTTAATAATGTCGCAACCTGGAATATTGATAGAGTACATTCGATAGACTCTGATCTTGATTCCTTAATTCAATTCATGAAAGACAAAAACTATGTGATCAATCTAACAGAACTTGAATCACATGCTGACGAATACCAAAACCTTAAGCTTCCAAACTGGATTAATAAATTACATCGTCCCTGGTTGATAGTTCCCCTGTTTGGCCTGGACTCGCTAATAGGGTTCATCATACTAACTAACCCACTTGTAAATCGACCAATCAACTGGGAAGATCGTGACCTGCTGAAAACAGCGGCTCGTCAAATATCTAGCCATATCACTGTTCTGATAACGTCGGATGCACTAGCAGAAGCAAAACAATTCGAAGTGTTCAGCCGCCTCTCAGCCTATATGGTGCATGATTTAAAAAACATTGCCACTGAACTTGAAATGGTTGCACATAATGCCAGCACACATATGAACAACCCCGAGTTTATTGCTGACGCATTTAACACTGTTGATAATGCAGCAAATGATATCAAGCGACTTCTCACTCAATTGCGAAACCGCCAGGTACAGACAGAAAATAAATCATTGATAAACCTTAACGAATTTCTG
>JAPHRJ010000130.1 GCA_026196045.1 Gammaproteobacteria bacterium | reverse complement strand
CCTTCCAGTCGATCCATTGAAAGAATAATATCGCGACCAGTTGATGCCATGGCGGCAAAGGTAAAGCGTAAGGCATCGGTACCAAAAGCAGGAATACCGGCAGGGAAATTCTTACGAGTCTGTTTCTCAATTTTTTCAGCCAGATGAGGCTGCATCATGCCGCTGGTACGTTTGCTGACCAGGGCTTCCAGTTCAATACCATCGATCAGGTCAATGGGATCCAGTACGTTGCCCTTGGACTTGGACATCTTCTGGCCTTCGGAGTCACGTACCAGACCGTGGATATAAATTTCATGGAAAGGAACGTCATCCATGAATTTCAGGCCCATCATGATCATGCGCGCGACCCAGAAGAAAATAATATCAAAGCCCGTAACCAGTACGCTGGTTGGATAGAAGGTTTTCAGGGTATCGGTATTTTCCGGCCAGCCCAGAGTTGAGAAAGGCCACAGCGCGGAGGAGAACCAGGTATCCAGTACGTCATCATCCTGGCGCAGGACAAAATCATCAGCCAGACCATGTTGTTCACGAACTTCTGCTTCAGTGCGGCCAACATAAATATTGCCCTGTTCGTCATACCAGGCCGGGATACGATGTCCCCACCAGATTTGACGGCTGATACACCAGTCCTGGATATTGCGCATCCATTCATAATAGGTGTTTTTCCAGTTATCGGGTACGAAGCGGATTTTGCCAGTTTCCACGGCTTCAATCGCTGGTCTGGCCAATGGCTCTACTTTGACATACCACTGGTCGGTGAGGAACGGCTCAATCACGGTACCGGAGCGGTCACCCCGAGGCACCATCAATTTATGATCGTCGATTTTTTCCAGCAGTTCCTGATCTTCAAGATCACTAATGATCTGCTTACGCGCATCGAAACGATCCAGTCCAGTATATTTGGCCGGGATTAATTCATCTTCATCGGCTTCGTTCTCACGTACGGCAGCATCGACGGTGAAAATATTGATTAAACCACCGTGAGGCAGTTCCTGAATTGCTGAATGATCACGATGACGTTGCCAGACGCCATAGTCATTGAAGTCATGAGCCGGGGTGATTTTCACACAGCCGGTTCCAAATTCGGGATCGACATAGTCATCCGCAATAATGGGAATACGACGACCGGTCAGGGGCAGTTCAACATATTCACCCAGCAGGTGTTTGTAACGTTCATCACCGGGATGGACGGCCACGGCGGCATCACCGAGCATAGTTTCTGGACGGGTCGTGGCAACAGTAACATGACCGGTGCCATTGGTCAGTGGGTAGCGCATATGCCAGAGGTAGCCATTTTCTTCCTGAGACAGGACTTCCAGATCTGACACGGCGGTATGCAGCACCGTATCCCAGTTAACCAGACGTTTTCCGCGGTAGATCAGACCTTCCTGATAAAGCTTGATGAATACTTCTTTCACCGCATCAGAGAGGCCATCGTCCATGGTAAAGCGCTCGCGTTGCCAGTCAGGAGAGGTACCCATGCGGCGTAACTGGCGAGTGATGGTGCCACCAGACTGTTCTTTCCATTCCCAGACCTTTTCAATAAATTTATCACGGCCCAGATCGTGGCGAGTTTTCCCTTCAGATTCGAGCAGGCGTTCGACAACCATCTGAGTAGCAATCCCGGCATGATCGGTTCCAGGCTGCCACAGGGTGTTGTCACCTTTCATACGGTGATAACGGGTGAGAGCATCCATAATGGTGTCCTGAAAGGCATGGCCCATGTGCAGGCTACCCGTCACGTTGGGAGGCGGGATCATGATGCAGTAACTCTCATCACCTCCGGCTGGGGCGAAATAGCCTTTACTTTCCCAGGTTTGGTACCAGCTTTGTTCAATCGTTTGGGGGTTATATGTCTTTTCCACGAATCTGACCGTATGTTTTTTCGTCTTGTGACGATATTGTCGAATGAAATTTCAAATCCGGCATTATACCGGACATTTCCGACAGGCCATAACCGCAATTACAGCAGGTTCGGGTTATGACAGGAATCAGAACTGGGCGGGAACAAGGGCGGGGAACATGCTAGTATTGCGCCCTTTAGAACTAAGCAAGAATACACAGGATTTTATGCCGTTGACCGAACGCCATTTCTGGTTTTATTTACTGGGTGCCCTGATCATTAAGCTGATGGTGGCCTACTGGTTGCCCATGACCGGTGATGAAGTGTATTTCATCCAGTGGGGACGGCATCTCGACTATGGTTATTATGATCACCCTCCCATGGTGGGCTGGTTCCTGGCGGCCATGTTGCAGTTTAGTGATGCGGCAATGTGGTTGCGGTTACCACAGATCCTGACAACGACATTTATTGCCTGGGCAATTTACCGCATTCTGAGTCGTTCCTACGCTCAAACTGCTGTGATGATCTCAGTACTGTATATGTTGGCTCCCATTAATATGCTGGGAGTATTGATTACCACGGACACACCTTTACTGCTCTGGTCCTTCCTGTCTGGTCTGGCTTTCTACCAGTCACAACGACGGGATAGCATGGGCTGGTATTTACTCTGTGGCATTTTGTTAGGGCTGGCCTTCTTCTCCAAGTTCTTTGCCGGCCTGTTAGGGGTGGCCTATTTTCTGTATTTAGTCCTGTTTGTTCGCCGCGGAATACAGCCGTATCTGGGGCTGTTATTAATTATTGCAGGAACATTACCTTTTATCTTCCTGAACCTGCTCTGGAACTATAACCATTGCTGGGACAACTACCTGTTTAATCTGTTTAATAGAACCGAAGGCAGCAGCTTTTCATTCAAACTGACCTGGAAATATATTCTGACTCTGGTGTACCTGTTAACACCTCCGATTGTGTATTTTTATTTCAAACATCAGGCTACGGTCAGGGCTCATCTATGGGGAGAAAGAGGAGGACGGGAAGGGGTATTTATTGGCCTGTTCGTCGTACCGTTTGGATTGTTCTTTATTTTGTCCTTCTGGGTCTCTATCGGCCTGCACTGGCTATTAAGTTTTTATCCTTTTGTCTTTTTGGGTATGGCCGGGATATTGAATTCAACAGCCTTACGTAAAAGCTTCTATTTTATGTTGCCATTCACCACCTTGCATCTTCTGGCTTTTGTAGTGATTGTGGTGACGGCTCCAGGCCTGTTTAAGGATAATGAGAATACCTATAAAGATGTTGTGTATGGCATGTATAGCAGCGAGATACTGGAAAAACTTCAGGCTTATGAGTCGGACTATATACTGGCAACAGACAGTTATACCGAGTCAGCTTTGTTAGCTTATGCCTCGGGGAAACATGTCATTGTTATTGGAAAAGGATCTCATCACGCCCGCCAGGATGATATTATTACTGACCTGAGAGAGCTGGAAGGCAAGAATATTGTGTTAGTAAGTTATTCGCCGAAGCTGGATAGTTACAGGGATTTCTTTGAAAAGGCTGAAATAAAACCCCTGCCGATAGCGGAAACGGAATTTTATTATTTATTAGGCCAGGGTTTTAAGTTTAAAGCTTATCGCGAGCAGATTCTTGAAGAGACCTTATCTCGGTTTTACACTATCCCTGATTTTCTACCGGTAGGGCAATGTTATATGCATGAACGCTACGGTAAAGCCCAGGAACAGAAGTAAGGCTTACTCAACAATCACATCGATCCGATAAGTCGCATGACAGGCAACGCAGTTATTTATGAGTTCTGACAGTTGCTTGAGTGTGTAGGCATGATCACCCAGTTGTTCAGCATCAAGTGCAAGCTGATCAAATTGTCTATGAGTATCAAAACCGAGTTTCTTGAATTCAAGCGGTAACTTACCCACCAGTGAGCCGGGCATAGTCTGTTGGGCAGCGGCACCAGAACGTCGTGCGGCTTCAACAACAGAATCCATCTCATCCGTTGTCAGCCCCTGAGTAATACCCTGGATACTGGCCAGGAAAGTACGCATTTCTGCAAGAACAAAATCACGTTCATCGGCGGTTACCTGTAATGCCATTCGACCATCAGAAGCCGGTTCAACAGAGCCAGAAATTATAAATTTAAAAATCATTCCACCCGTAATAACTGAAAGAACTAGCGCCAGGATCCAGCAACGTGTGCACATAATAACCTCAAACTATAAATGTATAATAAAACGTATTATCAGGAATGCCGGTTGCAGTACATTTAATATTGATCAACACGGCAATAAATTAAGTGTCAGGTGTTGCTATCTTTTTCTAGCGCCTGTAATTTCTTTTCAAGCTCACGAATCTTTTTATTCATTTCATCGAGTTGTTTAATTCGAGTTGAGTTTTTATACCAGGATTTAATAGGTTCCAACGGAGAGCCAGAAGCATAAACGCCAGGTTTTTTAATATCCTGCCGTGCAACTGCTCCACCAGCAAGGACAACATTGTCTGTAATTTTTAAATGGCCGGTTACACCAACCTGACCAGCAATAATGCAATGTTCACCGAAAGAAGTGCTACCAGAAATTCCACTCTGTGCCGCAATGACCGTACGTTCACCGATGTTAACGTTGTGGGCAATCTGGATTAGATTATCGAAACGACAACCATTACCGATAATCGTGTCGCCAATGGCACCGCGATCAATACAGGTGTTAGCTCCTAATTCGACATCATCACCGATGATGACTCGGCCAATTTGTGGGATCTTGACCCACTCGTTACCGGCATCGGCCTGACCAAAGCCATCGGCACCAATCACCACACCCGAATGGATGAGAGCACGTTGACCGATCTGACATTCGTGAGCAATGCTGACATTGGCAGCAAGGACGGAGTCCTGACCAATTTTACTATTTTCACCAATCACACAACCTGGCCCAATCTGTACACCAGCCGCGATTTCTACTCCTGCACCTATCACGCTACAGGGTCCAATCCAGGCACTGGGATCAATTGTGGCTGTGCTATCTACGGAGGCAGCAGGATCAATACCGGCAGGTTGTTTTTTTGCAGGATACAGTAATGCCGCCGTACGGGCATACGCGACATAAGGCTTATCAACAACAATGGCCGTTACCGGACAGTTTTCTGCTTCAGCTTCAGGAAGAAGAACGGCTGAGGCCTGAGTCTGTGTGAGTTCTTTTCGGCGTTTACCATCAGATAAAAAGCTGATTGCGCCGGGAGAGGCTTCTGTTAATGCATTAACTGAGCTAATACTCAGGCTACTATCGCCAACTACTCGTGCACCCAGGAAGTCAGCAATTTCCTGCACAGTATAAGATATCTGGTTTGTCGTCTTTTTCGCAGTCATCCGGGCCCACCAGATTGTGATTATGAATATTAGCCTGAAACAAAAGGCTTTGAAGTAAAAATCATTTAAAACAGAAGCTTAGCCAAGTTTTACTGAGTCTGGCCATTAATTCAAGTGCACAGCACATATGGCAGACAATTTTATACACGTGAGCCACATATGTGAATTGTTTACTCAGGAATTATTTTGCTAATAAATGGTTTCTTTATGGATGTCTTGCCAGATTGGTGACAGGAAGTGGACTGAAAGTATAAATACTGTCAGGTATTAGAATAACCGGGGTAAGGCAGAATTTGGTGACAGAGGCTTATTTATAAAGACAAACGTATTCACATGACCCGGTTGGTTGAGGCGGATACATTAGGCGGCAGTATCATCTGCCAGATTGTCTGTGAGAGTTCCTGTTACTGTTGCTCGAAGTCGACAGTGCGGACTTCTTCTTCCGTGACAGGACGGTCTAGCCATTGGTACAGTTCGTCAATGCTGGTGCGGCCCGTTTGATAATCATCAGAGAATGATTTTTTGTTGGAGGTTTGTAGTTCGTGGTTCGAATCCAGGTAAAACATGGTTTAATTCCCCGTACATCTTATTTTGTATTAATTTTACTTAATAAATCCTAACAGATGAGTGCTAAATGTGTATCTGACTTATGGCATAGCATGAGGACTATGTTTATGAGCAAGAAACCAGGGGGAATTCTCAGAAAAAAAGCTAAGCGTATGATTTATTAGTATTCTTTCCTGAATTACTTATTCAATCAGATCTTTTAGTGTTTTACCTGCCAGTGACGTTTTAAATGAACCATCCATTTCCTTAAATAATTGCTGTACTGGGCTATGTTGCAGCGCCTGTTCCTTGAGCAAATAATTCTGTTCACCATAATGGTGGATCAGTGCCAGGATCGAGTCGAGTGTAAGACTGGCAGGATCATGGGCTGGTACATAAGTTGGTGGCGTATCGTTGGTTTCCACGATTAAATTGGATTGGGTTAACAAATCCAGCAACTCAAACAGGATATCATGAGGGATAGCCAGGTGTTCAGCCAGAGACTCACTGGTCCAACGTGGTTCGTCACGATAATAATGAGACGCAATTAGACTCATAAGAGTCAGCACCAGATATTCGCGGTGATAAGCACTTAACTCCATACGTTTTCTTTCGGGACGTATTTGATCCGGATGTTGATGTAAGTAAGCGACATGAGCACCAAATAGCAGAATTAACCAGCTAAGGTAAAGCCAGATCATGAACAGGATCAGAATTGCAAAACCGGAATAAATGGCGGCATACTTGGTGGAACCGGCCATAAAAGAGGCAAAGATCACTCCACTGGTTTGCCAGAGAATACCACCCACCACTGCACCCACCAGAGCCGATTTAAATTGCACTCTGGTGTTTGGTACAAACATATAAATGAAAGTAAAAGCGGCAATCACAAACAGGTAGGGAACCATTTTGCTGAGAAAAATTATCAGACTACCAAAAGGTTCGATAGCAACAATGGTTTGCATAATACTGTGATTCATGATCGAAGCAGTGATACCGATAGCAGAGAATACCAGCACGGGGCCAATCATTATTACACTGAGATAGTCACTAAAACGTCGAGCAAGTGAACGTTTACCTTCGGTATGCCAGACATAATTGAAAGCCGATTCGATTTTCTGGATCAGAGAAATCACGGTATACAGCAATAAAGCCAGACCCACGGCACCCAGTACACCGACTTTCATGTTTTCTACAAAGAGTAGAATTTTATCGACGATCTCTATACCATTTGGGCCTAATGGCGCTACAAAATTCTGTAATAGTGGTTCAACCTGGTTATGAACACCAAAGCCTTTTAAAACAGAAAAACTTACTGCAATCAACGGTACCAGAGAAAGCAGGGTGGTATATACCAGCGACATGGCTCTCAGGTTTAACATACCGGTAGCCAGTTCATGGATCAGGACATAACTCACACGAAACAGGCCAATGCCATAACGTTGTAATAGAGGCATAGGCGCGGTATCCATTTGCCACAGTTCTTTATTAAAGAAGTTATAGATCTTATTTAGCCGTTCCTGCATGGATGCCCCATTGAGTTCCCATTAAATTGAAGCTGCGTATTAAACAGTAGCCATATCCTGTTAATAATAGACTGTTTTAGCCCAGTATGAATATGGCTGGTTGTTAAGGTAGAAGGTAGCACTGGTAAGGGACTAACAGGCACTGACGACCTTAACAAGATTTTGCGTCAGGATGGCTAGATCCTCATCACTCATTACGAAGGGTGGCATCAGGTACACGAGTTTACCGAATGGACGCACCCATATTCCCGCATTTACAAAAGCTTCGGTAATGGTTTTCATCTCTACCGGTTGTTTCATTTCCACAACACCTATGGCACCCAGTACGCGGACTTCTTTGACATTATCAAATTCACGACAGGGTGCCAGGCCTGTTTCCAGCCCCTGTTGCAGACGGGCAATGTTGGCCTGCCAGTCCGAAGACAGCAAGAGATCAATACTGGTTTGGGCGGCCGTACAGGCTAATGGACTGGCCATAAACGTCGGCCCATGCATGAATACCCCCGGTTCACCCTTATCAATCGTGTTTGCCACTTCTTCAGTCGTCAATGTGGCTGCCAGGGACATATAGCCACCCGTTAAAGATTTACCAACACACATAATATCGGGGCTGATATTGGCATGTTCACAGGCAAATAATTTACCTGTACGACCAAAGCCAGTGGCAATCTCATCAGCAATTAGTAGCACCTTATATTTGTCACAAAGCTCGCGGGCTTTCTGTAGATATTCAGCAGAATAAAACCACATCCCTCCAGCTCCCTGCACAATGGGTTCCAGAATTAATGCCGCCACATCTTTCTGGTGCTGGTTTAATGCCTGTTCCAAAGCTGCAATATCTTCTTCTACACAGGGCTGGCCAAATCGGCTCAGTGGTTGGGGTACAAAAAATTGCTGGGGAAGAATATCTTTGAATAAAGCATGCATCCCGGTGACAGGATCGCAGACGGACATCGCCGCAAAAGTATCGCCATGATAGCCTGAACGTAGAGCCAGAAAATGCTGGCGCTGGGACTGGCCTCTGCTGTGCCAATACTGAATGGCCATTTTCATGGCCACTTCAACCGACACTGAACCCGAATCAGAGAGAAATACTTTCTGTAAAGGTGCTGGAGTTAAATCTACTAGACGCTGAGTAAGTTCAGCCGCAGGTGCATGCGTCAGTCCACCAAACATCACATGGGACATGTTTTCAAGCTGACTCTGTAAGGCCGTATTCATTACTGGATGGTTATAGCCGTGAATGGCACACCACCATGAGGCCATGCCATCAATCAGCTCTCGACCATCAGACAGGGTCAGGCGCACACCCTGAGCTGAAGCGACAGGGTACACGGGCATGTCTGAATCCATCGCACTGTATGGGTGCCAGATATGTTCACGATCAATCCTGAGAAGATCCTGTGGGCTTAAAGGCTCTTGCATGCGCTTATTTTAAGTTATCTATCGATGTAATGGGATGGCTAACTATATTATATAGTTAGCCGCAAGTTTTCTAATGTTTGAAGCGGATAATCACGTGTTACGGAGTCCTTGCCAGAAAAGTAAGTAACCAAATCGGTCAACATGCGACAGGATCAGGAATGCTGGTATATCGTTTTCACGACTTTCTGAATGCACCGGCTTAGGTTCTGGTAATGGCGAGCCTGGGTTGTTCATGCTCCAGGTGTTTTTATTGGTATATTTTGTGTTTTAGCAGAAATTTGGACAATCAATTGCGAATCAGACCATTCCAAAGGCAAAAAAAGCCGTTACGGGTGATACGAATGCCTGATTTTATAAATAGGCTACATGGGCTTTGTGTAGTCGTTGTGATTGGTGGAGGCCTCTATCTGTTTGTTTAATCCGGTTTTTGTTCTGCTTTTTTTACACGGATTTTATTACCACCAACATCGGTAAAATTGAGGTTTTTTATGGCCAGCTTGGCCTCACCTGGTTTGGGCATTTCAACGAAACCAAAACCTTTGGAACTGCCAGTTTCTTTGTCTAATACCAGTGTGCAGGACTGCACAGTACCGTGAGCTTCGAACATAGCCAGAAGTTCAGCTTCTGTGGTGTTACGGGCAAGGTTACGCACCAGTATTTTCATGGGATCACCGTGTTATTTTTCCGGACAGGGAAAAGATTGTAGAGGAAAATTGTAGATAGTTCTTTTGAAGTGGAAACAGACCACGATTATTTAATGGGTACCCTGGTTACAGGTTACCTAATCGTGATCTGCCCCTGAGCTGTAATGCTGAATTATTCCAGTATTAGGCAGCTTTTTTTGCAGCGCGTTTTTTACGACGTTTCTTTTTAGGCTTATTCAGAACTCTGTCAGCTCGTTCTAATACACCAGCATACGCATTAATACGACGAGATGTTACTTTGAGTGCGGCCAGTTCTGCAGCATTGGCTGATTTAATCGGTGTTAATTTATCGATTTCTTTTTTGACAGCAGCCAGCTCTTTTTCAACTGCTTTAGCCGCTTTACGATTTTCGGCATTTGGCGTTTTTTTCAGTCTGGCAGCAGTCGTTCTTTTACGTTTGCTTAAAGCAGCACGTTTTTTGCTGAGACGTTTAGAGGCAGCCAGGTTAGATTTAGCATCCTTGGTACATACGAGAATGCTTTTTTCACAATCAACACCAGCATCTGACAATGTGCTCATGACAACATTAATAGATTTTTCGATTGCATCATTCTTTACGACTTTTTTTGCTTTTGCTTTTGCTTTTGCTTTTGCTTGCGGCATCAAATTTTCCTTTTAGAAAAGTAATTATTAAGCGTTTATTCTAGCAGGTAATTTTAAACAGGCAAATTAAAAGGAAAAAGATCCATTTTTTTAAAATTATTATTCAAATTTTAAAATTTTTTACAGTAATAAATCTTCATCAATTCGATGATAAATACTGGCTGAATCTATCAGGGAACTGGATGTCAGAGATGGTACACCATAAACTTCAGCACAGACATGATCGTCTCGTTTAATTTTCTCCAGTAAAAGATCAAAATCACCGTCCCCAGAGAGTAATATCACGGTATCCACCTCTTTTGCGGCATCCAGAATATCAATCGTAATACCTACATCCCAGTCCCCTTTAGCAGAGCCGTCACTACGCTGAATATAGGGTTTAAGTCTTATGGTAAAGCCAATTTGTTTGAGAGCATTCTGGAATTTAAGTTGCTTATCATCACCACGATGAGTGGCATAAGCATTGGCGGTAATAATATTGCCTTCAGAACTGATTTTTTGCCAGAGTTTGCGGTAATTAAACTGGCGGCCATAGGCCTGACGGGTGGTGTAATAAATATTCTGTACATCGACAAAAATAGCAATTTTTTTGCCAGCTTTAACCTTATTTACTTCCTGTTTTGTTCCCTGATTCAACTTTTTCACTGTCAAAGTTTTCGTACCCGAAATTTGCGGCCTTTTATTTTACCTTCAGACAGAATTTTCAAAGCCTGTTTGGCTATTGGACGTTCCACCGCGACATAGGCCAGATTA
Source organism: Gammaproteobacteria bacterium (assembly GCA_026196045.1). Classification (GTDB taxonomy): domain Bacteria; phylum Pseudomonadota; class Gammaproteobacteria; order UBA6429; family Thiohalophilaceae; genus JAPHRJ01. Next base: position 27,946 of record JAPHRJ010000130.1, on the reverse strand, counting down.
TCAAAAATATTAATTTTTCCGATTTGTTTACTCGGTAAGTTAGTATTGGCTGTTAATGCTCCCAATATGTCACCCGCGCGAACTTTATTTTTACGCCCAGCATTAATTTGCAGGCTGACCATCGGAGGACTTAGTTTGAAGTGCTCACGGGTTTTTAGAGTAGATGTATTGTCAATTCTGACCGGACTATTCTGGTACTCTTCAATCGCATTAACTTTGGGTGCTTCAGAGGCCATGAACAGGCTCAGGGCCAGACCTTCATTACCAGCACGACCCGTGCGTCCTATTCGATGAATATGGACTTCCGGGTCGGGAGATAACTCGTAGTTAATCACCGCGTTGACATCTTTTATATCCAGTCCACGAGCGGCTACATCGGTGGCAATAAGAATTGAACTGCTTTTATTGGAAAATCGTACCAGTACCTGATCACGATCCTTTTGTTCAAGATCGCCGTGCAGTGCCAGAGCATGGAAACCCTGCTGCCATAAGGATTCGGCCAGTTCCTGACACTGTTGTTTTCGATTGCAAAATACAACGCTGGATTCAGGACGATAATGTTGCAGCAGGCTGACTAATGTTTGGGTTCGGTCGCCTTTCTGGATTTCATAAAAAATCTGTTTTATTTTTTTATTGTCATGCAATGCCTCGACGCGAACATCAAGCGGATCGCGCAGGACGGTATGACTAATGGTTTCTATTTCTTCCGGATAGGTGGCTGAGAATAACAGGGTTTGTCTTTGATTCGGGGTCATCCCAATGATTTGCATGATATCGTCATAAAAGCCCATATCCAGCATACGGTCGGCTTCATCCAGAACCAGAGTAGATAAGGTGTCCAGTTTTAATGAACCTTTTTCTAAATGTTTTAATAAACGTCCAGGTGTGCCAACCACGATATGCGGATTATATTCCAGTGATGCGAGTTGTGGGCCAAGGGGTTTACCACCGCACAGGGTAGTAATTCGGGTATTAGGAATGCCTCGTGCCAGACGACGAAGTTCCTGACTGACCTGATCGGCCAGTTCACGAGTTGGGCACAGTACCAATGCCTGTGTTTCATATGTTTGAACGTCGAGTTTGTGGAGCAGACCGATGCCAAAGGCGGCTGTTTTACCGCTGCCTGTTTTTGCCTGTGCCTGTACATCCGAGCCCTGTAAAATAGCGGGAAGGCTTTGGGCCTGGATTGGAGTCATGGTTTTATAATCCAGTGACTCGATCGTGGCTAAAAGTTCAGGTCTTAATGGTAAGGTAGAGAAGGTAGTATTGGACACAGGATTTCATCTTTTTCGATAGTGAAAGTAGCGGTATATGATAGCAGATCAGAGGCCCGAGCGGAGTGCCACATAATCCTGACCCCTGTTTTGAATGCAAGGTATCGTCATATGTTAAATAATGGTTTTTTTAATCCGTATTAAAATGAATAAACAATCGAATCCAAATCCTCAAGGCAAGGGGCTGGTGCCTGTACTGGACTGTTTGACAGGCAGCCGAGCGATGGTTTCTGTTCACCCCAAGCACATTGAACAGATTAGCCGTGAATTGTTTACTTCATTATTTGTATTACACAGTAAATTTCAGTTTAAGCCCGTAGTGGGTAAATCCTACTGGTTATATCGGCGAAGCAATAGTTTCCAGTTATCCATGATTTCTCCAACAGAGTGGGGTGAGAATAACTTTGGACAGATTATCGGTGAATGTATCCTGCAAAAAGATATTACCTGGACATTAACACTGGATGAAAATACGGCGAGAAATGAGGAGTTAATGACGCTTATAGAAAATCGGCAACGCGAGTTTGAGCAGGCTTTAAGTACCGTGGATAGTATCGACAAAGTATTGCCATTTTATCTGGAGTCCTTGCCTTTTTATCAGCGTGTATTTGCTTCGGCCCTGGCCAGTTCATTGCGTGATTCTATGTTTAAAAGTGGTATTCAGGGTTTGAGTTACAATCAGGCAAGACAATTACTTTCCGAACAATAGATCCTGTAAGTAATTCTTTATGGCTTAAGCTAGTACGGATTCTTCACGGCTATAATGTAGTATCCTTCCTTTGCAGTTTTTCTCATCTAATCTCGTTAGATTAAATCGTTCAAAATGGTGTGCGTAACCCAGAGCCAGCATTTTTTTTGTAAAAATGGCGCGATTTCCCCTGTTTGGATCCACGATAATCACTTCAACATTGTTACTGGAGTGGCAATCAATAAACTGGGAAACATCTTCTGAGTGTGCCGGTTCGTATAAAATGTCACTACCTATAATCAGGTCATATTCACCCAGTAACGGGTTCTCTGTTTCCCAGTTTCCAGTTTGAAATTTTATTGGTGGTAGGTTGTTTTTTAGTACGTTTTTATCCAGAAATCTTTTGACCAGAGGGTGGTAGTCACTGGCCGTGATATCGAAACCCATTTTATGCAGTACGATGCTGGATAGAGCCAGGCCACAGCCAATTTCCAGTATACGCTTTCCTGCGAGCTCAATAACACTCACGGTGGCCGCAAGTACTCGTGATGAAGGCCAGACTACACCAAACAGTGACCAGGTCGCAGAGGAAATACCCGCTGCTTCTGCTCGCTGTTCATGATCATAAAATTGCTGACGATCTTTGAGTGAGCGAATTTGATAATCAATGTTGTTAACAGTGATGGCTTCATACTTGAGAAGATAATTCTGCAAATGGCGACCCGGATGGGTTAATGGATAAGGGGATACCGTTATTTATTAGGTCGACGTGCAGTGTAGGTTGAGCCACCACGATTATTTCGTTCATTCATGTCATCAACAACCGATTCAGCATGTTGAGTCACAGCCTGAAGGGAACCGCGTTTTAGCCCATCAATTTTTGAACGTCCCTGTCCAATCACATAGCGATACCAGTTATCTCCTGGCAGACCTGAGGGTGGCGTTGTCTTCTCGACGCTTATCACCTGGTACTTAGGGTTGTCAGGATTCTCGTTTGTCATGTTTAGCTAGCCCGTTGCTGGTTTTGTCCCGCACTACGTCGATTTCGATTATTTTTGGTGACAGGCTGTGCTGACTGTCGACCACGACGCGGTGAGCTTTGTTTACGTGCCCCGTTTTTACCATTGCCGGGTCTTCCACCACCACCGCGTTGTTTATTGATGGGTTCGGCTTTAATGGCTGGATCTGGAGTATAACCGTCAACGATGACTTTAGGAATCTCACGTTTAAGAAGACGTTCAATGTCTTTCAGTAATCTCTGTTCATCAATACAGACCAGTGACATGGCCTCACCTTCATTACCTGCACGACCGGTGCGCCCAATACGGTGCACGTAATCTTCAGCAACATTTGGTAATTCATAGTTGACCACGTGTGGTAACTGGTTAATGTCCAGACCACGTGCAGCGATATCTGTGGCAACCAGTACTCGCACCTTACCAGCTTTAAAATCGGCCAATGCACGGGTACGTGCTCCCTGGCTTTTGTTGCCATGAATGGCGGCAGACGTAATGCCATCGGTGTGTAACTGTTCAGACAGGCGGTTAGCACCATGCTTGGTACGTGTGAATACCAGTACCTGTTTCCAGTTATTAGAACCAATCAGGAAAGAAAGTAGTTCACGTTTGCGACGCTTGTCGACAGGATGTATTACCTGAGTAACGCTTTCAGCGGCGGCGTTGTGTCGTGCAACTTCAACTAATGCTGGTGACTTGAGCAGCTTATTGGCCAGTCGTTTAATCTCGTCAGAGAAAGTCGCTGAGAAGAACAGAGTCTGTTTCTGTTTGGGTAAAAGCGCAAGAACCTTATTAATGTCGCGAATAAAACCCATGTCGAGCATACGATCCGCTTCATCAAGGACCAGAATCTCTACATTAGAAAGATCAACTGTGTTTTGACTGACGTGATCCAGTAAACGGCCCGGTGTTGCAACCAGGATATCAACACCCTGACGTAGTTTCTGTATTTGTGGATTAATTTTCACACCACCAAAAATCACGGTGGATTTTAATGGCAGGTACTTTCCATAAGTATCGACACTTTCACCAACCTGTGCGGCCAGTTCGCGTGTTGGGGTTAATACCAGGGTACGGACATGACGACGTTTAGTGTCTGTCCTGGCCGTTGACATTAACTGCTGTAACAGCGGCAGGGTAAAACCGGCTGTTTTACCAGTGCCTGTCTGAGCGCCACCCATGATATCGCGTCCTTCAAGGATGAGCGGGATGGCCTGTTGCTGAATGGGAGTCGGAGCACTATAGCCTTTTTCAGATACAGCACGAAGTAATTCGGTTCTGAGACCGAGGGATTCAAATGACATTCTAAGATGTTCTCCAGGGATCGGCCTACCCAATATAATTGGTTTGGGTCGGTCTAGGCGGAAACTTAATATTGTGTTTCGAGGAAATCGGCTAAGGATTACCGCGGTGTATTCAGGTGCAGACCGAGGTGCACCAGATAATGTTTAGCTATCATACCTGAATATTGTGTAAATAGGTGGATAATTAACAGGTAAAGGGATGATATTAGATACAATTAATACTGACTGAATAAACATTTTTACTCTGATACAGAACATCATCAATATAGATGGTCACTGTTCAAGTTAATATCTTCCAGGATTAACAATTTACTTATTAGATGCAGAACCTTGCGATAAGCTGGTCCCAGTTTACGATACTGTTGTTATGCAATCCTTCGTCACCAATCAATATGCCCCAGGTAGACAGGTCCAATAGCCCATCGAGTATAAGGTTCATTGTGAATACCATAGAGAGAAAGAAAGTAGAGAAGGAACCAGCTGTTTAAACAGCTGGTTCGAGTCGTACTGGAATAGTGTTAGTGCTGAAGTGTAACGCTTGAAGCCTGAGGACCCTTGGGGCCGCTTGTAACATCAAAGCTAACACGTTGGCCTTCACCAAGGGTTTTAAAACCTTCGGAGCTAATAGCAGAAAAATGTACAAAGACATCTTTAGTGCCATCATCCGGAGTTATAAAGCCAAAACCTTTGCCTTCGTCAAACCATTTAACAATACCGTTAATCATGTAAATACCTCATATATATCAATTAAGTAAAAAAGTGTAATGCAAATCATACGAGGAGAAACAGGAAAATCAGGAGTGAACTACAGTTTCGTCGGGACTTTATTGTGTAACCATGAACAATGTGCAAATAAGATGTATGTCTTTCTAAACTGAATTACATACAATTTCTTATATGGGTTCATAGTACGCGTATTCAAGTAATAAAGACAGGATTAAATGAGTTTATATACATATAATTGAAGCAGAGCTAAAAATTCATGTTACATAATGTAGTGATAAGCAGTAAGTACACTTTTGATCAGTTTATTATGCAACTATCCATTAACCAGGAAATTTTTAAATGAAAGCGACAGCAGAATTACAGGTGATGCCAATCGGTGGTGGAGTATCAGTAAGAAAACAGGTCGTTCGCATTGTTGAATTACTTAATGGGTATGATTTTATTATTGAGACACATGCTTCTGGTACAAACATCGAAGGTGAGCTTGCAGAGATCCTCACTGCAGTTGCGCAAATTCATGAAGCTCTACACAAAGAAGGGAGCGTACGACTGGTGAGTTTGCTGAAACTTGAAACGCGTACGGATAAAACCCCAACTCTGGCGGGTAAGCGACTTTAGTTTGGTGTATGAAGATGCGCGATGTAATTACCATTAGTACTGATAAGCGCGAAACCCTGGTGGATATTACTGAGCAGGTTAAACGGATTGTTAAAAGCAGTGATATTCGTGATGGCATTGTGACGCTATATGCCCAGGGGGCAACAGCGGCAATAATGATTCAGGAAAACTGGGATGAAAGTGTGCAGACAGATGTGGTGAATTTCTTACGAAAGATTATTCCACAGGGAGTCTGGCTGCATGACGAGCAGGATGGCAATGGTGACGCTCACTTGAAAGCCGGCCTGGTAGGGCCATCGGAAACCATACCTGTAATAGATGGCCAACTGGGGCTTTCTACCTGGCAAAACATCTTTCTGTGTGAGTTTGATGGGCCTCGTTCACAACGGCATATTGTTTGTACGGTAATCCGGGATTAATAAGGTTTTTCTGTTCAGAGTTTAAAAGTGCGAAAAATGATTGTATCCAATTGATTTTATTGACAAATAATTAGATAAATTCCGCAGTTTATAGTGATCGCTATTACGGCATATTTGAAGGGAAGTTTTTTATACAAATTTAGAAAAATAGGTGGTTTTTCAGAATAGAATCCGGTTACACTATGTAGCGCTACATTCTATACTGGTTCTTGTCAGAAGTGCTTTTGAGTTCTCTCCTGGTTAATTTCCTTGTAAGATTTGTAACACATTTTTAATTTTAATATTTAATGAGGTAATTAACATGGCAACAGGAATTGTTAAATGGTTTAACGAATCCAAAGGCTTCGGCTTTATCACTCCAGACGATGGCAGCAAGGACGTTTTCGTTCATTTCTCTGCAATCGCTAGCTCAGGTTTCCGTACACTGGCTGAAGGCCAGAAAGTATCCTTCGACGTAGAAGACGGTCCTAAAGGTCCACAGGCTACAAACGTTCAAGCTTAATTAGCCTGTTTGTTTGATGTCTAGAGAAAACCCCGCGAGATTTCGCGGGGTTTTTCTTTTTATACGTACGAAGGGAGCTTCAGAATGAAGAAATTATTTATCGGGGGCTTAGCGCCTACCGTTACGGAAGAATCCCTTACAGCACTATTTTCACAGTTCAGTACGGTACGTTCTATTAAGCTGGTGAAAGACCTGTTTTCAGGCAAGTGCAAAGGGTTTGGTTTTTTAGAAATGGAAGGTCATGAAGCTCGTGCGGCTATTGCTGAGTTTGACGGCAAGTCATTTGAAGGCAGTAACCTGAAAATCAGATTCGAAGAAGAACGCGGAAAAGGCCACAAGGGCGGCCGTCGCCGTTAAAAATAAAAGTGATCGTATTACTGAGGTCAGAGAGTAAGCATCATCTCTCTCTTCTCCTCCTGGATCTGAACATCCTCCTACGGCAGCAACTTATTAAATGCCGTTTCATCATCCGCTAAAACACGTTCCTGAACCAGACGCCACTGTCCGTCATCTTCTTTTTCCAGTAACACTTCAATACCCTGAGCATTGATCGTACCATCGGTTGCCTCAACCGTTTCAAAGGTTTTGAACATCACTCGCGAGTCGGTTGATGCCGCAAGCTTAAGTCCGTCATAGCGCACACTTTTCAGTACATTATTTTCAAATTCATGCTGACACTGTGCGGCCCAGTCATCGTAGCCGATACTTTCAAAGCCCGGTACACCAGTCAGACTCACACGTTTGGATATCAGATCCATATGTGCTGAGTAGTTCTTGTTGTTTGCAGTAGTCACTGCATTGGTCAGCCATTGTTTTGCAATTTCTTCAGACATAAAGCTCTCTTAAAACACAGGGTTATATAGCGTGTGAAGCTAAACATGATACGAATAATGGCCGATAAAGGAAACAGGTGAGCAGTTAGAATGTGCTCCAGTAAGAATCAGCTATACTGTCATAAAACAATAACACCAATGTGGGTATTTTAAACCTTGGATCCTAAAACTGCTTTAGAGTCAGCCTACCAGTTACTCAATGATTCCGTTCTTTGTTACAAGGGCAACCCGGTCGGAACGGCTGCGGCGGTGGATAGCACCGTAGCAGCGGAAAATTATGAAGAATGTTTTGTGCGTGATTTTGTGCCTTCGGCACTGGTCTTCCTTATGGATGGCAAGCCGGAAATTGTACGTAACTTCCTCTGTTTGATACTTGAATTGCGTAATCAGCAATCGGTCATGGCCGGGCATGAACGGGCATTAGGTCTGATGCCCGCCAGTTTCAAGGTGCCCTGTGAAGTTGATGTGGATGTCAAACCTTCTGCAGATTTTGGTGATCGCGCTATCGGCCGCGTAGCTCCAGTGGACTCGGCTATGTGGTGGATGTTGCTCCTGCGCAGTTATGTTTTATCGACGGGTGATCTGGAACTGGCTCATTCAGAAATTTTCCAGGAAGGCATGCACCAGACACTTGGACTTTATTTAATAGAAAGTTTTGAAGCGTCTCCCGCTATGCTGGTACCCGATGCTTCATTCATGATTGATCGCCGTATGGGTGTTTATGGTCATCCTCTGGAAATCCAGGCCCTGTTTTATGGCATGTTGGCCACGGCACAGGAACTGCTTATTCACAATGAGAAAAACGAACACTTATTGAGTCTCTGTAAGAAACGTCAACAGACTCTGCGTTCTTATGTTCGTATTTATTTCTGGCTCGATACTGAACGACTTAATGAGATACATCGTTACAAAAGTGAAGAGTTTGGTGTTGACGCGGTCAACCTGCTTAATATTTTCCCGGAATCCATACCTGACTGGATTGATGGCTGGTTAGCCCCGGAGACGGGGTATATGCTGGGTAACCTTGGCCCTGGTCGTATGGATTTTCGCTTCTTTTCATTTGGAAACCTGTTATCGATATTATTTGGTCTGACTACCGAGCAACAGTCTGCACAAATTATGAATCTGTTTGAACATCGCTGGGATGAACTGTTTGGTCTGGTACCCCTTAAGATTTGTTACCCTGCCGTTACTGGTGACAAGTGGGCCTATACGACCGGTAGTGATCCAAAGAACGTACCCTGGTCCTATCATAATGGCGGTAACTGGCCCTGCCTTATCTGGGCATTTGTCGGGGCGGCGATCAAGACGGGCCGTGTTGATCTGGCACGCAAGGCGCTCAATCTTGCTATGGAGAAAGTTCCCGATGACAACTGGCCAGAGTACTATGATGGCAAACGAGGCAGTCTTGTCGGCAGGCGTTCAAATTATGGTCAGGTCTGGTCAGCTGCCGGACTGATTATTGCAAACCATCTTCTGGATAATCCGGATAGTTTGCCTGTTTTTGAATCCATTAATTTCTAATTCGTTTACCAATGGTATAGTGGGTTATGGCTATCAGTTTATCGCAACTTGAAATACCCAAAGCCACGGCACAGGCAGCCCGTGCATTGCAGATCATTTCGGCAAAGGAACCCGATATGCAGGATCTGGAAGAGGCCATTATGCAGGATCCACTGCTGGCCAGCACCATGCTGCGTTATGCCAATTCACCTCTTTATCATCGTAGCCAGGAAATCACCAATATACCCACAGCACTGCGGTTACTTGGACTTAATAGTGTACGCAGTGCGATCATGATGGCCACGATACGTTCAACACTGCCTTCTGACAGTGATATCGCGCGACAGATTTTTGAACATCTTCACCTTATTGCTCTCTATGGCAAACTCATCGCCCAGCAATGTTGCCCTCAAAAGAGTGATGATATTGAGTTCCTCGGCCTGTTTCATGATATCGGTATGTTAGTACTCTGTGTCAATCTGGACGCAGACTATAAGGATCTTTATGAGCAGGCCATAGCAACTGGAACGAATATCGACAATATTGAGAAAGAACGTTTCGGCATCAGTCACGATGCGGTAACCGCACATGTGGCTCATGAATTCCGCCTGCCCGCTGAACAGCAGTTGCTTGCTAAATTTCATTTACCAGAACGGCAGCAACAGGCGCTCAAAAATGCCGAGCCTGAAATTTGCATCCTTGTACTTGCACACCTGTTAGCAAGCCAGTCGGACAATGCCAGTCCATTTACTGAGAGCATTGAGCTAACACAGGAAGAATTGCTTGCAGTACTTCAATTATCCGAAGAACAAATAGAAAACATACAGCAACAGGCCGAAGGAGTTTGGCAGGAGTATATTGCAGCCTGAATATATGCTCCGAATTACTGTACAGTGATACCGTTCACCCTGAGTCCTGTCCAGAGCCTGGCGAAGGGGTGTCGAAGGGTGAAAAGGTAACAATACAGATATTCACGGTTCATGGTTCGACAAGGCTCACCTGAGTAACACCGAAGGGCTCACCACGAACGTAAAGCCTGATTGCGTACTTAAATTCAGAGTATTTGTTTAGTTGACAGGCAAGTGTAGAGAATTAGCTAGAAACCTCATTAGTAAAAACTAAAAAGCATTACATGAGAATAATACGAAGTCTTGTACCTGTCTTAATCCTGCTAGTCCTGTCATTTTATGGTTTCCAGAAATATGATTTAATTCCTCAGCCTGTTATAAACGGTATTGTTTTTTTACCGATTATACTTGCACTACTGGTGCTTGGTTTAACGATTCATTTTAATCGTAGTCCTGTATTCTTTTATACCTTGCTAATTGTCACTGCAAATGTTGTTCTTGGACTAGAGTTAGCAACAACAGAGATCAGCTATGCACTGGCATCCGGATTTTTACCTTTTCTATTATTGGTTTTAACAGTATTACCCGAACGCGGTATTTTAAGTGTCCGAGCCATTCCAGCCTATGCGATCCTTTTCTTAAGCATAGTTTTTTCAATTTATGTAATAATGAATGCCCCATCATGGGCAACGCACTTTCTTTTATCCGACTGGTTGCCTGCTCGCTACTTTGACTGGACTCATCAATCACAAACCGTGTTGATGATTTCCATGGCCGTATTTCTTTATATGCTGGTATTGTTTTTTCTAAGACCATTGCCGCACATGTCAGCCGGATTAGGTGTCCTCATTATGCTGGTCGTGCAGATGCATTATGGCGATGCCAGCCGGAGTTTAAATATATTTAGTATTTTTGCTCTATTGATGTGTCTGTATGCCGTGTTGCAGGAGTCCTGGCGTATGGCCTATCTGGATGAGCTTACTGAATTACCGGGAAGACGAGCTTTACGTGAGAAATTTCAAAAGATAAGTGGCGTGTATACCGTTGCCATGCTGGATGTCGATCATTTTAAGAAATTTAATGATACCTATGGGCATGATACCGGTGATGCGGTGTTACGTATGATTGCATCAAAGCTAAATAAGATCACAGGTGGTGGAGTGTCCTATCGCTATGGGGGAGAAGAATTTTCAGTCGTGTTTACGGGGAAGCGTGTTAGTGAAGCTAAACCGTATCTGGAAACATTGCGTGAAACCATTGCAAACTCTCCGTTTGTGGTAAACCGTGCGAGTAGAAGAAAAAGTGACAAAAAAGGAAAACAAAAGAAAAGTAAAACCGTCACCGTGACGGTTTCGATTGGAATTGCGGACTCAGAGACCACAGCGTCCTCTCCCTGGGAGGTATTAAAATTGGCTGATAAGGCACTTTATCGCGCAAAGAAAAAAGGCCGAAATTGTATTTGTCATTAATATTTTCCTGAACTTTTCTGAGCAGCTTCCGGTTTTTAGCCAGATAATGGCACGTGAACCCATTCCCGATATGAAATATAATACGCGATTCCTGCAGGCGGCCCCCGCCGTTGATGAATTTAGAGAGATGAATAATGCCCAGTTCTAAAACGAGTTCAAAAATTTTCTACACCAGAACCGATGAAGCCCCGGCTTTAGCAACCTATTCTTTCCTGCCAATTGTACAGGCCTTTACCAGGGCTGCAGGCATTGATGTTGAGACTCGGGATATCTCTCTGGCTGCCCGTATTCTGGCGAATTTCCCGGATAACCTGACGGCTGATCAAAAGGTCGGTGATGCATTGTCTGAACTGGGTGAGCTGGCGAAAACACCGGAAGCGAATATTATCAAACTGCCAAATATCAGTGCTTCTATTCCCCAGCTGACTGCAGTAATAAAAGAATTACAGACTCAGGGTTATGATATTCCGGATTATCCTGCTGAGCCTGCCAATGAAATGGAAAAAGATATTAAGGCGCGTTATGCGAAAGTACTGGGTAGTGCCGTGAATCCAGTCTTGCGTGAAGGTAACTCAGATCGTCGTGTGGCCAGTGCGGTGAAGGAATATGCGAGAAAACATCCTCATTCAATGGGTGCATGGACAGCCGATTCCAAATCCCACGTAGCATCTATGGATGATGGTGATTTCTATTCCAGTGAGAAGTCAGTGGTGATTGATTCAGCGACTGATCTGAAAATTGAACTTGTTACCGATGATGGTACTACTCAGACATTAAAAGAGAAAGTATCAGTACTGGCTGGTGAAGTAGTGGATGCCTCAGTCATGAGTGTAAACAAACTGCGTACTTTCTTTGAGCAGGCAATCCAGGATGCTAAAAATGAAGATGTGCTTCTGTCGCTGCACATGAAAGCAACCATGATGAAAGTATCGGATCCGATTATCTTTGGTCATGCCGTGAGTGTATTTTACAAAGATGTGTTTGATAAGCACGCCGCGACATTTGAAAAACTGGGAGTAAACACACGTAACGGTTTTGGTGATGTGGTTGCCAAAATTGCAGACCTGCCTGATGCCGAGCGCAAAGCCATCGAAGCGGATATTCAGGCGGTGTATCAGTCTCGTCCAGAGCTGGCGATGGTAAATTCAGACAAGGGCATTACCAATCTGCATGTACCCAGTGATGTAATTATTGATGCTTCTATGCCAGCCGCGATTCGTACGTCTGGAAAAATGTGGGGCCCTGATGGCAAGTTGAAAGACACCAAGGCAATGATTCCCGATCGTAACTATGCGGGTATTTATCAGGCAACGATTGAGTACTGCAAAGCCAATGGCGCTTTTGATCCTACTACTATGGGTAACGTGAGCAACGTAGGACTCATGGCACAGAAAGCTGAAGAATATGGTTCTCATGACAAAACCTTTGAAATTCCTGCTACAGGGTCAGTACGTGTGTCGGATGCAAACGGCAACACATTACTTGAGCATAAGGTTGAGAAGGGTGATATCTGGCGTATGTGTCAGACTAAAGATCTACCAATTCAGGATTGGGTCAAGCTGGCAGTGACTCGTGCACGCCTGACTGGTCAGCCTGCAATTTTCTGGCTAGATGAAAATCGTGCGCATGATGCGAACCTGATCAAAAAAGTAAATATGTATATTAAGGAACATGATACCAGCGGGCTGGAGATCAAGATCATGTCACCGATGGCGGCAACACAGTATACCCTGGAACGTGTTAAAGCCGGGCAGGACACTATTTCGGTAACAGGCAACGTATTACGTGATTACCTAACCGATTTATTTCCTATCCTGGAATTAGGCACCAGCGCCAAGATGTTATCCATTGTGCCATTGCTGGCCGGCGGTGGTCTGTTCGAAACTGGAGCAGGTGGTTCGGCACCAAAACATGTGCAACAGGTGATTGAAGAAAATCATTTACGTTGGGATTCTTTGGGTGAGTTTCTCGCACTAGCGGTGTCAATTGAAGACCTGGCGATTAAAACAGACAACAGTAAAGCAAAAGTACTGGCGGCGGCACTGGATAAAGCCAACGGCATGTTTCTGAATAATGATAAGTCACCTTCACGCAATGTTGGTGAACTGGATACTCGTGGCAGTCATTTCTATCTCGCCATGTACTGGGCTCAGGCATTGGCTGAGCAGAATGATGATACTGAAATTAAAGCCATGTTCACTCCAGTTGCAGAACAGCTAAGCAGCAACGAAGCGAAGATTGTAGAGGAGTTAAATAGTGTACAGGGTAAGGCTGTTGAACTGGGTGGATATTATTGCCCGGACAAAGAAAAGACCGCTCAGGTTATGCGCCCGAGTGGGACGTTAAACTCAGTGATTGATGCTTTATAAATAAACTATCAAATTTGTTTACAGAAGACATAAAAAAGGCCGACCAATACATGATATTGGCCGGCCTTTTTTATGATAGTTTAACAATGCTTAAACTATCGATTACTTAAATGATTTTTTGCGACGTGCAATACCAACCATTCCAATCAGGCCTGACATAAACAACCAGACGGCTGCAGGCACAGGTACGGGACTAACTTTTATAGATGGCTTATCAAAGCCTTTGTAACCTTTCCCATATGCATGAAAGTTTCTAAGTTCTTCAATTTTGAGGGGAGTAACAGGATTAAAATCATTTGGAAATTCAAAAGCAGGTGGTTTCGGGCCTTTGCCTTTTTTAAGGTTTATACCATGCGTTTTACCACGATGATCAGACGATGCCATATCATCCAGTGGGTTTATTTGAGGGCGCACAGTCCCGGCCGAGACATTGGTAATAATCAGGGATACAAATAGGAGAGCAAACAGACTTCTTTTCATTTTTTTCTACTTCCTTCCAACGTTACAGATTTGACTCACATCACTCTACTGGTGAATTTGGTGCGAATTATAGGTTATAAATTGACCATCCCATACCCCTATTATGGGATAGAGGGAATTAATAACTAAAAACAGTGGCTTAGTAGAAATATTAGAGAATGTGATAGGATCCTGTCGAACAAATAACGGCTATTCATCGTATTAAAGAGTGTTATATGAGCAATATTGAAGAGAGATTACAGAAGGCCAGGTCCCTGCTGGAGGCAAGCCGGGGTGAAGAGGCGCGAGTCGCCCTGCTGGAAATACTAAATGAAGATTCCAAAAACACAACAGCCTTGCTGATGCTCGGGGGTGCCTATTTCTACGAGAAGAAATATGCCGAAGCTGAGATGGTCTATGAGCGTTTAATTCTGGCCGAACCGGGTTCGGGCATGCTTTCTATCGCGCTGTTCAATTCATTGTGGAAGCAGGGGCGGCACGAAGAGGCCGCTGATGAAATCCGTCGTTTTATCTCAGTGGCAGACAAGGTGCTGGAACGTGAGACATTAGAAAAGTATGCCGAGATCAGTAAGACCCTTGCTCAACAATAAAAATGAGCAGTCAATACTCCCTGCCTCGGGGAAGTTGATGTTCATGCCCCAGGGCTGGTAGTTGTGATCCCTTGTGTTCTTTTGTCAGTTATCGAAACTAGCGCTGTAATTTAGCGATACCCATCATCTTCAGGGCCCATTTTTCAAACAGGGGTTCGGAAACACCTCTACGCATTTTATAGAGGAAATATTTTTCAAACATAATCTTTGCCATGTGAACCCATTTGCCTTTTTTAAACCAGGTAATATTACGCGGTGGTATTTGTGGTTGAGCAATGAAGGCCGCACCGGTATCACCCAGATCGGCAAGGCAGAAAGCATTCCATGTTGCTTTTGAGGCAACCGGGTAGCCAGTAATTTCGGCTTTAATGTTTTTGATAATTGCAGTCACCATGGACTCAATCATATACCCCGTTTTGGGTGCCCCAGTGGGAACAGGAGTAACTTCTACTGGAGGAATGGCTATGCAAACACCAGCTGAATAGATATTTGTGTATTTAGGATTGCGCTGATGCTCATCAACAAGAACAAATCCACGTGGGTTACATAAACCTTCAACAGACGCGACGGGATCGACACCTTTGAATGCAGGTAATATCATAGAGTGATTGAAAGGAAGTTCATGTTGCTGTTCGATTTCGCCTTTTCTATCGAGCTGATCGACATACATCATTCCCTCTTCGACTTTTGTTACTTTTGCATTGGTAATGGCATTGATGTGACGGTTACGTAACTCATGTTCCAGCATGCCTTTTGAATCACCGACACCCCCCAGACCAAGATGGCCAACATAGGGTTCACTGGTGACGAAGGTCATTGGTACACGATCACGGATCCTGCGACGGGTTAGCTCAGTATCCACGATGGCGGCGTATTCATAAGCGGGGCCAAAGCAACTGGCAAAGGGTGCAGCTCCGACAATCACCGGGCCTTTATTTTTAATCAGGCGTTTGAAGTCCTCATAGGATTTTTCTGCATGGTCAACGGTACAGATAGACTGAGTAAAGCCATTGTTTGGACCGGAGCCCTCTACTTCTTCAAAGGCCAGGCGGGGACCAGTGGCAATGATCAGGTAGTCATAATCGATTTCATCACCACTTTTAAGTTGAAGTTTATTTCCTTCGGCATCAATTTTATCAACCCAGTCAGCAATAAAATTGATCTTGCGGCGATTAAGTATTTTTCGTAATGGAATAGTTATTGCCTCACGCTGACGCCAGCCAACTGCAAGCCATGGGTTAGACGGGACAAACTGAAAGTAATCATTAGCGTTGATCACAGTGATCTCATGTTGTTTTTCAAGTATTGGTCTGAGTTCAAACGCGGCGGGTAGTCCGCCAATTCCTGCTCCTAATATAACGATATGTGCCATCTTAGGATCCCCCCATAGATTTAATATCTATTAAATATAGGACTGATAATCCGATTTGTCATGGTCCGAGATCAAGAACACAGATTAAGAACAAAGTAAATACTACTGATCCGTGTTATACATCGATTAATAGTAAGCATAGCTTTCAGCACTTTGTCTGTTATGATTTGATATATGGCGTACTAATAATGAGAACAGAAAGTATACAGTGGTATTTACATAATGTATGACACACTTGTCATTCAATCCCACTGCTCACCCTTACCTTATCCCTGGGTTGAGCGTTGCCTGGATTCAGTTCAGGGCTGGTGTGTTCTCAATCAATATGAATATCATTTTATTGGTGATGAGTTATTTGATTACTTGCCAGATATATTCCTGGACCTGTTAGAAAACCAGCGTGTTATTGCCTCAGATCTTGCACGTTTGGTTGCGTTACAGGATGCACTGAGTCGTGGATATAAAACCGTAGTCTGGCTGGATGCTGATTTTCTTATTTTTAATCCTGAAAAATTTATACTTCCTGATCTTCCCTACGCCATGGGGCGAGAAGTGTGGGTTCAGAGAGATAAATCAATTAAGTCTGGTAAGCCCGGTAAATTGAAGTTCTATAAAAAAATACACAATGCCCTCTTAATGTTTTGTGACAGTAATAGCTTTTTAGACTTTTATATTGAAACAGCCGAGCGACTATTGTCATTAAATAAAGGAACTGTACCTTCGCAGTTTATCGGCCCGAAATTATTAACAGCATTACATAATATCGCCATTTTTCCTGTCATGGAAACCGCAGGAATGTTAAGTCCACTAGTGATAAAGGACATACTTCAGGGGAATGGTGCGGCACTGGATCTATTTATTGAAAATTCTCCCCAGCCAGTTACCGGGGCTAATCTCTGTATCTCCAGTTGTGAAAGGCAGGAAGTCTCTGCTAAAGAAATGGATCAACTGATTGATGTGTTGTTAGATATATAAATAAGCCTTAAACAGTCTGGTCTTTAATCAAGCGTCGAGTCATATGCAGACGCACCGCCGGATCTTCGGTCAGTATATGGAATAGATGATGTGGACCAGTGGCGGCTTCGATCTTCTTATCAAGATCTGTTTTCACTTCGCTATAAAAACTTAACAGGCGTTTATCAAAATGATGCAGTGCATGTGACAATGGATCTTTACGCTGGCGAGCCAGGATAGTGTCAATACCATCTGAGTAAATATCACCAAGACACATGTGTACGGCATTGAATAACGTAGCCCAGCCGTTGAACCACAACATCAGATCAATATCGAAGTTCACACCGGGTGGTGGTTCCTGTTCCAGTACCTGCTGTAATAATTCTTTTTCTTTTACTATTTCCCATTCATCCATTGCCTCAGCACGACCATAAGCATCAATAGTAGAACTGGTAAACAGGATTGGGTTATCCGGGTAACGTGTCAGTACAAAACTGGCATCCTTTATAATGGGAGCTGTTTTATCGGGTGAGAGGGGGTTACGTTTTTCTCTTGCAGCGGGAGCAGTAGATAATATCTGTACCTGATGGCCACGATTCCCTAATTCTCTTGCCAGTCGTCCAAATACACCTTTCTGGAACACGTCCATAGAAAAGTTAAGACTGGTCTGTTTATGTAGCAGGGCCAGTTGGATCTGTTTGTGATAACGAGGAGCCAGTTCGACGATGTTCGCAATCTTGCTAACAGGAATGCGTTCTTTCAACTTGCCATGCTTATCAACAATTACTTCCTGATGAAAATCATCGAAGCTGATCTGTAACAGAATGTTAGCTTTGGCCCATTTTTTCGGACGACTTTTTATGGCCTTCGACATGGCTTGCAGTACTTCGTCCGTTGCCTTTTTGTCAGTTGCAAAATCGCCGTTTAATAAAATTGCAAAGTTTTTGATATGAGGCATGCTGCTAATAGCATTATAAAAACTGTCAAGCTGGTTAGTCAGGTCACCTCCGGTAAACAGCACACTATCAGTGAGTTCATCGACTAGTTTATACAATAAATCAGGATCAGCATTCCTGGGTTTGGGTGGACGCCAGATAAACATGCAGTGACGACAGGTTTGTGGACAACCCATCGCCGGTATTAGACCGGCTTTGGCATAGCGTGGTTTCTTACCCTTAAAACCGGGATCAGGTAAAGCATCCACCAGTGCCAGTCGTTCCTGATCTTCGTTACCTAACATCTGCTTATAACGATCACGTTCCTGATGTCCCAGTTCACTATAGGTTACTTTGTAGCTCTGGGTAAAAAGCCCCAGGGATTGCCAGACATTCAGAATAGCTTTGACCAGTTTGTCGGTATCATTGTTCTGAGTAGCAAGCAGTCGTAATAACTGTTGCTGTTGCACGGGGGCTTCATTAGCACCTGTTTGCAACCAGTGCGCAATATAACCACGAACAAAAGTTTCAGCGGAATCCGATAACAGAAGATCCATCAGGAAACGGCGACGTTGGCCGCGAAAGCCTTCGAGTACGGTTGTTCGGTGTGTCTCTGGTATGTTGTGCTGTAACCAGTGGAAAAGATAAACGTAGCTCAGTAGAAAATTAAGGTCAGCAGCATCGGCTTTTCCCGCTAGCAGTTTAGCCATGGCGCCACCACTGGTCAGACGGTTTACTTCATTCTTAAAGCGAAGGCGCATGGTAGTCAGATAGACAGGGAATAACGCTGCCTGATTCTGTTCCTGCCGGATGTCTTGTGTGCTGACTGCCATGATAGCTTTAACTACTCAATATGAAGGGGTATTTAGGTTGTACATATAAGCATACCGATATAATAACGACATCCTAACGCGCAGTGTCGAGTCATTCAATTGCTACAGGCATATTCAGCATTAAAACGTATTCTCTAAGTATGAATACGGTGTTAGTCTTATGGGCGATGTTCTTTAATCCCCTTCATACTGTGGAATATGTGTTTAGTGAAAATCCTGCTTTATAGTGTTACCGGTATCGCTTTAATCGTGGTTTTGTATTTTATTGCTTTATCGATTTCTTCGCGCAAACAACCGGAACTGGGACTGCTCAATAACGAGTTACGAGCCTGTCCGACCAGCCCGAATTGTATCTGTAGTGAACAGCCAGATAATGCGGCCTATATTGAACCATTGCTTTACACCACAACAGCAGCAGCGGCCTGGGAAAGAATAAAACAGGCTATCGTAGAGACAGGAGGGGTGATTACAGGTGAGCAGGACGGCTATTTGCATGCTTATTACAGGACACCGCTCATGCGTTATATTGATGATGTTGAATTAAGGCTAGATGAAAGCAAACAGCAAATTCATATTCGTTCAGCATCACGAGCAGGGCATTCTGATCTGGGAGCGAACCGACAACGGGTAGGACAAATTCGCGAAGTATTCCTGGCTTCGGGTTCCAGTTAAAGCTGACAGGGCAGTACAATCTGTCCTGTCTCGAATTTTATTCATTAAAATATAGAAGGTAACAACAATGCAGTGGAACGTGTATTTATCAGGTGAAATCCATACCGACTGGCGCGAACAACTCATGCAGGGTGCTGAGAAAAACGGATTGCCTGCCAGTTTTACTTCTGCTGTCACCAACCATGAAGCCAGTGATGCGGCCGGTGATGTGCTGGGCAAGGAAAAAGAAAATTTCTGGCGTGATCATAAGTCGGCAAAGGTTAATGCCATACGCACCAGAACCCTGATAGAAAAATGTGATATTGCCATCGTACGTTTTGGCGATAAATATAAACAATGGAACGCCGCCTTTGATGCCGGTATCTGTGCCGCGCTTGGTAAACCTTATATTACCCTGCATGATGAAGACATCGTCCATCCCCTCAAAGAAGTTGATGGTGCTGCAATGGCCTGGGCCACAACCCCAGAGCAGGTGGTTGAAATATTAAAATATGTAATGAAAGTCGAGTAATTTCAGCGTATTAATTCAGCAGGATACTTTCTGCCCCTCGAGATCAAAGCAGGGACAGGAAACCACAAAAACCTCAGTAAAAATGTTTGTTTGAATATAGTTACAAATGGCCAGTTTTGGCCTCCTCCATAAGCTAAATCTCGCGCTAAGCCTTACTCATTGTGTCGTTGATCTTTTTGAGGAACAGGCATATAAATAGCTATATACCCTAGTATTTCGCTCAGGTATAGATGGAGGTTGTTATCATGAGTTCAGCTCCAAAAACGTCTCAGCCGACGGTCGATGATCTGGTCAGCAGCGGCTACCAGCATGGCTTTGTCACATCGATTGAATCTGACACATTCCCTCCTGGTCTGAATGAAGACGTTATCCGTTTGATTTCTGCCAGAAAAAATGAGCCCGAATGGGTGCTGGACTGGCGCCTGAAAGCATATCGGCGTTGGCTGACTCTGGAAGATCCTCAGTGGGCGCAGGCAAAGCATCCCGATATCGATTTTCAGGCCATTTCATATTACTCCGCACCAAAGAAACGGGAAGGTCCAAAAAGCCTGGATGAAGTGGATCCAGAATTACTGCATGCCTATGAGAAATTAGGTATTCCACTGGAAGAGCAGAAAGCCCTTGCCGGAGTGGCAGTCGATGCCGTGTTTGATAGTATTTCTGTGGCCACAACGTTTAAGGAGAAGCTGGCTGAAGCCGGTGTGATCTTCTGTTCAATGTCTGAAGCCATTCAGAAACACCCTGAACTGGTACAAAAATATCTTGGTTCGGTCGTTTCCTACGCAGATAACTTCTATGCCTGCCTCAATGCGGCCGTATTTACTGACGGCACCTTTGTCTATATTCCTGAAGGTGTTCGTTGTCCCATGGAGTTATCCACTTATTTTAGAATTAACGAAGCAAAAACCGGACAGTTTGAACGTACGTTAATTATTGCAGAAGCCGGAAGTTACGTAAGTTATCTGGAAGGTTGCACCGCACCTATGCGTGATGAAAATCAGTTGCATGCCGCTGTCGTCGAACTGATCGCAATGGATGATGCCTTTATAAAATATTCCACTGTACAGAACTGGTATCCCGGTAACGAGCAGGGGAAGGGAGGCATTTATAACTTTGTCACCAAACGAGGAGCCTGTCGCGGAAAGCGTTCGCACATTTCCTGGACCCAGGTAGAAACCGGATCGGCCATTACATGGAAATACCCAAGCTGTATTCTTCAGGGTGATGATTCAGTCGGTGAGTTTTATTCCGTTGCAGTGACTCGGGGCAGACAACAGGCTGATACCGGAACCAAAATGCTTCACATTGGACGCAACACTCGCAGCACCATTGTTTCGAAAGGGATATCGGCAGGCTATGGGCAGAATACTTATCGTGGACTGGTGCGCATGTCAAAACGCGCAGAGGGCGGGCGCAATCATACCCAGTGTGATTCCTTACTACTGGGCGACAAGTGTGCAGCCAATACTTTCCCGTATATTGAAGTCATGAATCCCGATGCAGAAGTAGAGCATGAAGCAACGACTTCAAAAATCAGTGAAGATCAATTGTTTTACTGTCGCCAACGCGGACTGTCAGAAGAAGATGCCGTATCCATGATTGTTAATGGCTTCTGTAAAGAAGTGTTTAATGAGTTGCCCATGGAATTTGCTGTAGAAGCGCAAAAGTTATTGAACCTGACCCTGGAAGGGGCCGTAGGATAATGATTAATAAGGTTTCAGAACTTTATAGATAGAGGTTATTAGAATGTTGAACATAAAAAACCTGAAGGTAAAGGTAGACAACAAACAGATCTTAAACGGTCTTGATCTGGATGTTAACGCAGGTGAAGTACACGCAATTATGGGTCCCAACGGTTCGGGTAAAAGTACACTGTCACATGTGCTTGCTGGCCGAGATGGGTATGAAGTAACCGATGGGCAGGTATTACTGGATGACCAGAACCTGCTTGAGCTATTACCGGAAGAACGTGCGCATTTAGGTGTCTTTCTTGCGATGCAATATCCAGTAGAACTACCCGGTGTCAATAACATGATGTTTCTGCGTGAATCCATTAATGCCGTTCACCGAGCCAGAGGTGAAGAAGAACTGGATACCGTAGAATTTCTGAAACTTGTTCGTAAAAAAGCGGCGTTATTACAACTGGATGAAAAGTTGTTAAAACGTAATGTTAACGCTGGTTTCTCAGGGGGAGAAAAAAAACGCAACGAGATTTTACAGATGGCAATGCTTGAACCCAGGCTAGCTATTCTTGATGAAACAGATTCCGGTCTTGATATAGATGCACTGCGAATTATTGCGCAGGGGGTGAATACATTACGTCGTCCTGATCGTGCAATCATCCTGGTAACACATTACCCGCGTTTGCTTGAATATATAGAGCCAGATCTCGTACACGTGCTGGTTAATGGTCGTATTGCCCGTACAGGTGATAAACGACTGGCACTGGAACTTGAAAAGAAAGGATATGGATGGATTGCTGAGGAGAATGCCGCATGATATCAAGGCAGCAACGTCAACAGGAGCAACGTGAATGGTTTATGCAGGTGCTGGATCAGGATGATCTCCTGATAAAAGATAATACACACTGGTTACGCCAGTATAGAAAAGATGCCAGACAGGCTGTGAACTCATTACCATTACTAAATCGTAAGCAGGAAGCCTGGCGCTATGATCATATTGAAAAGCTGTTTGAGAATAATTTTGTTCAGCCTGATGAATCTACAGGTGGTTTCACTAATGTAGAACTATATGACAATTTGTTACCGCCATTAACAAGTTATCGTCTGGTTTTTATTAATGGCTATTATGCCGTGTCACTATCTAATCTTGAGGAGCTTCATGACGGGATTACAGTGTGTAGTATTGGTGATGCCATACATTTAATGCCGGAAAAATTGGCATACAGCTTTATTTATGGGCATAAATTACACAAGGATAAATTTAGCGCTCTCAATGATGCCATGTTTAATGATGGTGTATTTATAAATATTGATCAGGGTGTTCATCTCGATCATCCTGTTGAAATCGTCTATTTAAATACGAATCATGCCACATCAGAGGACGATAGAGAAAACTTGATCCAGACACGCAATATTATTTTTTTACACGAGGGTTCCAGTGTCCAGGTGATTGAAAATTTTGTTAGTGACCAGAGTGAAAACAATAAATATTTTCATAGCAATGTAACTGAAATTTACCTTGATGAAGGTTCGAAGCTTGAACATTATCGTTTTCAGGATGAAAGCCGTCAGGCCTATCATCTGAGTATGCTATATGTTACCCAGAAAAAAAATAGTCATTATCACAGCGCCAGTCTGGCCCTGGGCGGTGCCTGGGCGAGAACAGAATACAAAGTAAACTTTGAAGAAGAGCAATCTGAATGTGATTTATATGGCCTGTATGCCGTCGGTGATGAACAGCTTATTGATTTCCATCTTGACGTACAACATCGACAACCTTTATGTCGTAGTCGTGAACAATTCAAAGGAATTTTATATGGCAAAGGAACCGCCGTATTTGATGGACGAATTCTGGTCGATAAGCATGCACAGAAGAGTGATGCCGTATTAACGAATGACAACCTGTTGTTAGTCAATGATGCAGAAGTCAATACCAAGCCGCAACTGGAAATTTATGCCGATGATGTGAAATGTAGTCATGGAACAACGGTAGGGAGACTCGATAAGGAACACCTGTTTTATTTGCGCTCTCGCGGTATTGCAGAAAGTGAGGCACGCAAAATGTTATGCCAGGGCTTTGCCGAAGATATTATGATGAATATCAGGAATGAAGAATTGCGACTGTACATGGTTGATAGCCTTACGCGTACCCTTAATGCCCATAACGTTAGCAGTGGCGATAATTATGGACACTAAGCATCCCAATCCAAAACAGGAATCGAATGCTGAAACGCAACAGGATCAATCTGTGCCGGATAGGTGCGACAGGCATTTTGATTTTGCAGACTTACAGCAGAAAGTTATCGCCGCCATACGTACCGTGTTTGACCCAGAAATCCATGTCAACATTTATGATCTTGGGCTTATTTATCGAGTCAGTATTAGTGAAGAGGCCATTGTGGATATAGACATGACACTGACAGCACCGGCCTGTCCGGTTGCAGAGATTCTACCGCAGCAGGTGGTTACAGCCGTCAAGTCTGTCGAGGGTGTTAAGGATGCAAAAATAACATTGGTCTGGGAGCCACCCTGGAATCAGGAGCGCATCAGTGAAGCGGCCAGACTCGAACTGGGTATGTACTGGTAAACAGGTGTAATGATATGAGTCGACTGGACGATCTGGTAGATACCTTCGAGTTACTCGATGACTGGGAGCAACGTTACAGCTATATCATCGAGCTGGGTGAGAAATTACCAGCCATGCCTCCACATTTAATGGTGGACAGAAATAATGTGAAAGGCTGTATGAGCACTGTCTATGTGAGTGCTCACTGGAATGCAGATGAACCCGGATTGATCCAGTTTTATGGTGATTGTGACACCAGTATTATCCGCGGTGTACTGGCAATATTGATTCAACTCACTACGGATAAGACAGCAGGCGAAATTGAAGCGCTTGATATGGATGAGTTGTTTACCCGCCTGCACCTTGATGAGCATTTATCACCATTCCGCCATGTGGGCGTCTATGGCATTGTCGCATTGATGAAGCAACAGGCAAAAGAACTGGACGAGGCATTTAGGGATACCGTCTGTATGTAGTGTGAATAGATAGTGATATTTCGATATCCGTTTAAACAGGAGAAGAGTCATGTTATTAAGACAGAAATCAAGTGGTCATATGATCGAAGTTGCAGACTTTATTGATCTGGTAAATTTAAATCAGAATGAAGTGACTGGTTGTTATCAGGAAGGTGAAGAAGTGCAGGATCCCAATAAATTTAAAAAGGAAGATTTAGTCTTCCTGTCGGGTGAATCGCTACCACGTTGCTGGTCAGATCCACACTATCGAGATAACGAACTGAAGAGATAATCAGTTTCTTATTAAATTAAGTAATTTGTTCTCGCTGTTCTTTTAAAAACGGCGTGAAGATTTTTGTTGCACCAAAAGCCAGCACGACAGTCATAATTGTATAAGTACCGCTAAGTACAGGATATGCGAGAGGGTGGTAATGCTTTATCTACAGACTCATCCTCCTCAATGCCCTTCTGAGTTACACCACAATAACTTATTCGCCAGTCGCTCTCTCTTATAAGTCAGGTTATACTCTAATTCGTTTTCACACTTATTGTTTAATAACACCTCATGCAAGCCATTGTTTCCATATCTAATTTAAGTAAAACCTATGCGAGTGGTTTTCAGGCACTGAAGGAAGTGAGCCTGGATATTCAGCAGGGTGAAATTCTGGCATTGCTTGGGCCGAATGGGGCGGGAAAGACCACACTGATATCTGCTATTTGTGGGCTTGTGAATCCCAGCTCGGGTTCGGTGTCGGTGGCTGGCCATGACATCGTCACGGATTATCGTGTTACGCGCAGTCTAATTGGTCTGGTGCCACAGGAACTCACGCTCGGTTCGTTTGATACGGTGTGGGAGACGCTGAATTTTAGTCGTGGTTTGTTCGGTAAAAAACCGAATCCAGCCTTGATTGAGCACGTGTTAAGAGAACTGTCGCTATGGGACAAAAAAGACAGTGAACTGATGACACTATCGGGAGGCATGAAGCGGCGTGTGCTCATTGGTAAAGCCCTGGTGCATGAACCACGGGTGCTGTTTCTGGATGAACCCACGGCAGGTGTCGATGTTGAACTGCGCAAAGACATGTGGGAACTGGTGCGTCGCCTGCGTGAATCCGATGTTACTATTGTATTGACGACCCATTATATCGAAGAGGCGGAGGAAATCGCTGATCGGGTGGGGGTGATCAACAATGGTGAACTGCTGTTGGTGGAAGATAAACAGGCCTTGATGCACAAGTTAGGTAAAAAGCAGTTACTCGTCGAACTCAAGGAATCAGCCAGCCATATCCCAGATGTACTGGCCGAATGGGCGCTGGAACTGTCTGCCGATGGTAAGCAGCTGACTTATACCTATGATTCAAGCAATCCACACACGGGAATTGCCAGTTTATTGCGTACCATCAGCGATGCCGGGTTGCTGCTAAAAGATATCCAGACTTCACAAAGTTCCCTTGAAGACATTTTTGTAAACCTGGTGATGGAAAAGCCATGAATATTTACGCCATCCGAGTTATATATAAATACGAAATGCTGCGTTTTCGAAATACGCTGATGCAGAGCTTTGCTTCGCCGGTAATTTCGACCGCGCTTTATTTTGTGGTCTTCGGTTCGGCGATTGGTTCGCGCATGCAGGAGATTGATGGTGTCTCTTACGGCACGTTTATTGTCCCCGGTCTAATGATGCTGACGCTATTGACCCAGAGTATCGCCAATGCCTCATTTGCTATCTTTTTTCCCAAATTCACTGGCACCATTTATGAAGTGATGTCGGCACCAATATCCTTTTTTGAAATTCTGACTGGTTATGTTGGTGCGGCGGCGACAAAATCAATGATTATTGGTCTGGTGATTCTTGCCACGGCTGGATTTTTTGTGCCATTGAATATTGCCCATCCCGTGTGGATGATGGGTTTTCTGATCCTTACCTGCGTGTCGTTCAGTCTGTTTGGGTTTATTATTGGCCTGTGGGCGACCAACTTCGAAAAACTACAACTCATTCCGATGCTGGTGATCACGCCACTGGTGTTTCTTGGCGGCAGCTTTTATACCATCGACATGTTGCCACCAGCCTGGCAAACCGTCACGCTGTTTAACCCAGTGGTTTATTTGATCAGCGGCTTTCGCTGGAGCTTCTTCGAAGTGTCGGATGTCAGCGTGGGTTTAAGTCTGTTTATGATACTGACTTTTCTGACAGCCTGTTTGATTGTAGTGTGGTGGATGTTTAAAACTGGTTATCGTTTGAAGAAATAGTAAAAAATACTGCTTTAAGCAGTTTCTATAATACAGCCAGATATATTATATAAAGTGAGGATATACATATGATTACTTATTTTTACTGGGCGCTGGTGATTGCGATTGCTATGGCCTTTTTGTTTTTTCTTGGCCGTGCAGATAAATGGAAGCCGGGACTAATTAGTGCTCTGGTGGTATTTGTGATTGGCTGGGCGGCCTATTTCTTTCATTTTCAGCAGGTGTTTGTGAAGCATTATGGTGGTGTCATGTCGATAGCCGTTCCTGAGGGACAATACCATATCGCATCAACCTGGAAAGATGATAATTTGTGGATAGAAAATTATGATCCCAGGACCAATACATGTCACTTTAATGAATACTCAAGAGGTAATATGTTACAGGGAAAAGTAACCATAAAGAACTGTAATCCCTTACTACCTGAATCAATACGATCCACATCCGTAAAGGGACCATAACAGTATAAAATTATAAGGAACGATTATGTTAGAAAAAAATCAGAACGCCCCTGCATTCAGTGTGTTAAACCAGAGCAATGACATGATCAGTTTGTCTGATTACAAAGGTAACAAAAATGTTATTTTGTATTTTTATCCAAAAGACGACACGCCCGGTTGCACCATAGAAGCCAATCAATTTACACAACTCGCCAGTGAGTTTGCAAAAGCAGATACTGTGGTCATTGGCGTGAGTAAAGATTCATGCGAAAGTCATCAGGCCTTCGTTGATAAGTTTGGACTTAAGGTGGATTTGCTGGCCGATACAACAGGTGAAGTTTGCGAAGCCTACGGTGTGTGGCAGGAAAAAGAAAAGAAAGGCGTTAAGAAAATGGGCATCGTACGTTCAACGTTTCTCATTAACAAAGAGGGTGTGCTAGAAGATGCACTCTATGGTGTTACTGCCGAAGGCCACGCACAGGAAATGTTAAATAAGGTTCAAGGACTTTAATTTATAAATTGGGTCAGGGTCTGAGGTATGCCCACAAAACAACGATCAAAAACAATCACTTATAAATAAAACCAATTGAATACCACCGTTCGTGCTGAAGTCCTGAGCCTGTCGAAGGGTCGAAGCATG
>JAPHRJ010000027.1 GCA_026196045.1 Gammaproteobacteria bacterium | reverse complement strand
CCATCGATCGTATCTTTACTCGTATTGGTGCTGCCGATGATCTGGCCAGTGGTCGTTCCACTTTTATGGTTGAAATGACTGAAACCGCAAACATTCTGCACAATGCCACCGAACAAAGTCTGGTGTTAATGGATGAAATAGGCCGCGGCACAAGCACCTTTGATGGCCTGTCACTGGCCTGGGCCTGTGCCAAAGTTCTGGTAAACAACATCAGGGCCTATACCCTGTTTGCTACCCATTATTTTGAGCTAACCCAGCTAGCCGATGAAAATACTCACTGTCTGAATGTTCATTTGAATGCGGTTGAACACGAACATGGGATTGTTTTTATGCACCGGGTTGAACCAGGACCCGCAAGCAAAAGTTATGGTTTACAGGTTGCCGCTCTGGCTGGCGTTCCTCAATCTGTCCTGATACAGGCACGAGAAAAACTGGCCGAACTGGAAAAACAAAATCTGTTCGCTGAGCCTACGGTCAAGGCTGAAAGTGAAGCACCTCAGACCGTTTTGAACGACAACACATTATCAAGCCAAACGCTGTCTGAACTAACACGGATGCTGGAAACTCTTAATCCTGATGATTTAAGTCCCCGTGAAGCGCTGGAATATTTATATCGTCTCAAGCAACTTCAAACCTGAACAACAAACGAATAAACTGTCTATATTAATATTAATCATCCCGGCCCAAACCCATTAAGGATAAAATATGACCTACGTAGTTGCTGATAACTGTATTAAATGTAAATACACCGATTGTGTTGAAGTTTGCCCAGTTGACTGCTTCCATGAAGGGCCTAACTTCCTGGTTATTGATCCGGAGGAATGTATTGATTGTGCACTCTGCGAACCGGAGTGCCCAGCTGAAGCCATCTTCCTTGATGATGACCTCCCTGCTGATATGCAGGAATACCTGGAACTGAATGCGGAGCTATCTCGGTCATGGCCGGTCATCTCAGAACAAAAAGATCCATTACCTGATGCAGAAAAATGGGATGGTGTGCCCGACAAGTTACAATACCTGGAACGCTAACGAGTAGCTTAAATTACAGGATAAAAAAAAGGCGATCATATGATCGCCTCTCTTAAATATCCTTTAGGCCCTCCAGCCTCTTTTACTCGGTGCAGGTTCCGATTATTAGTATCGGCCTATCCTGCCGCTGCAAAATCCTTTATACCTCCCTGGTCAGTTCATCAATGAACTTATTCACTTTATTCCCTGTGAGTCTTCCCTAAAGCCGGTGTTAATCAAATCCTGTTGAACTTCCGCGTCCTGACAAAAGTTACACACTATCCAAGGCTTTTTGTAGGAAGAAATTGTGCGCCATATTTTAAGAAAAAAATATTAGGGTTTACCCTATGTTTTACAAAATAATTTATATCTGTGTGAATTAGTTCACACTTTTTCCTGCCCCCATCCACAACTGGACAGGGAATAAAACAGGCAAGCAGTTGATAATATTAATTAATGTGGGTTTTTATTATCTAATGCCGTAATCAAACGAGCAGCAGGAACATAACCTGAAACAATTTGCCCATTTTCCAGAACTAACGCTGGCGTACCACGTATACCCATCATTGTTCCCAGTTTGTACTGTTCGGCTACAGGGTTATCACAACTTTTATCTGGAATAGATTCATTATTTTTTGCTTTGGTCATGGCAGCTTTACGATCCCTGGAACACCAGACTGACACCGCTTTGTTATAAGACTCTGAATCTATACCTGAACGAGGGAACGCCAGATAACGTACTTCAATACCGTGCTTGTTATACTCGGCCATTTCATTATGAAGCTTACGACAATAACCACAATCAATGTCGGTAAACACCGTAATGGTGTGTTTTACTTTTTCAGGTGAAAACACAATCATGGAGTCTTCACCCAGACTCTCAATAGCATCCATTCGAACTTTGCTGCGCAAAGGTTGGCTCATATTTTCATTCATCGCCAGATCAATCACATCCCCATCAATAATATATTTGGCATCTGCACTCACATAAAACAACCGGGGAGGCATGGAGACAGCATATAAGCCCTTGATTGGACTGCTCTGGATGCTTGTTTCAGGAATCCCCTTAAAGCGTTCAGCAATCGACTGACGCGCCTCGTCTAACGCCGAATCAGCGGCGAACACCGGTGAAACACCTGCAACAGCCGAGAAAAGTAAAAATGAAAATATTGAAATTAAACGCATTGTTTCACCTTGTTGATTTAATAATACCCTGAATCTGGACAGACCAATTATACTCATTTCAGTTTTAACAGATAGTGTCAAAAAGCAAAATCCTGTCTACTGAGACCCAATTTTACACCCTGGGTTCAACCTCTCCCGTGGAAATTTGGGGTAAAACCATTACCCACGAGGATGGTGCAAACTATGGAGTAATTTGAGACGAGCCTTGGCGACATGGGTGTAGATTTGAGTGGTTGATAGATCATTGTGCCCCAGTAGCATTTGAACCACCCGCAAGTCAGCTCCATGATTTAGCAAATGTGTGGCAAATGCATGACGTAAGGTATGGGGTGAAAGGTGTTTGCTAATGCCCGCTTGCGTGGCATAGCGTTTAATCAAATACCAGAATGCCTGTCGGGTCATCCCCGATTTGCGGCGTGTAACAAATAAAGTATCGGACAATTGTCCAGCCAGCAATTCCTTGCGGGCATCCTTCAGATACTGCTGTATCCAGTCCAGGGCTTCCTCTCCCAGAGGAACCAGACGTTGTTTATTCCCTTTTCCGGTCACACGGATCACGCCCTGCTGCATATTTAGCTGACCAGTTTCCAGGTTAACCAGTTCAGAGACTCGCAAACCACAGGCGTAGAGTAGTTCCAGCATGGTGCGATCACGAAGTCCCAGTGCCGTATTAATATCAGGTGCAGCGAGTAAAGCTTCTACATCCGATTCGCTGAGCGTATCGGGTAGTGAACGACCTAGCTTGGGCGAATCAATTAATACCGTGGGATCTTCATGGATTTTGTTCTCACGACGCAGATAACGATAAAATCGCCGTAAGCTCGAAAGCAACCTGGCCACACTACGTGGACTTGAATTCAAACCATGCCGATAAGCCAGATACATCTTTATCTCAATCGCACTGACATCGGTTAAAACTAATGATTGCTGGCTATCCAGCCACTTGTGAAACTGTTGAATATCACGCTGATAAGCCGCCAGGGTATTCTCACTCAAGCCCTGTTCCATCCACAAGGCGTCGAGAAACTGTTCAACAAGTGGTTCGATAAGATCAGGTTTCACAGTTGGCATTACTTTACTTTGCTAAAAAATCAGCCTGGACACCTTCGTGCAGCAATAACCAGTGTTTAACCTGCATGGGTTCCCCGCTCATTTTTCCAGCAAAACCACCGGCACCCTTCGCACCAACAACTCGATGGCACGGCACGACAATGGGAACCGGATTACTACGACAGGCATTACCAACGGCCTGAGCACTGCTGTGTAGCTGTTTTGCTAACCACCCGTATGTTCTGACTTCACCCACAGGAATAGATTGAAGGTATTTCCACACACGCTGCTGAAATGGAGTCCCTTTCAAAGACAGGGGTAATTCAAACTCTGCACTGGAGTCTATAAAATAGGCTTCCAGTTGCTGGCGGATGCTCATTTCAAATTCTGAATATATGCACGAGCTTTTCGCCACATCATCAACTGAAGAAGACTGGTATAGAAAATCAATACCGTGTATCTGCCACAGTTCAGGTTCAGTACACTCACTATGGATTCGTAGGCCACCAATTGGCGAATTTATCCACACGTCATGTGTCTGTTCTGCCATATGTCCCCCTGGTTCATACCATTATCAGGCCATATTTAGAATTTAAGCACCTTAAGACTAAAGCCCGCTGAAAGCCTTCCGATACTAATTATCAGTACAGTAAAAAGGAAATACCCATGTCCCTATTTAGAGTTATTTGTATCATTGCAGGACTCACACTTAACTTCAATATTTCCGCCGAGGAAAAAGGTTCTGCCGACGGCAATGGTGATGCCCCTGCAAAATCACTTTACTTATCGTTGAAGCCAGCCTTTGTCGTCAATGTCACTGAAGGTTCACGTGTACGCCATATGCAGATTCAGTTGCAGGTTAAATATACACAACCTGAAATAGAAGGCTATCTCGTGCAACATGATCCTGCCATCCGCCATGAAATGGTGATGCTATTTAGCGGAATGCCAGTGAGTGAAGTCAAAACAGTCAGTGGCAAACAAAAAATGATGGCTGAAGCCCTTGCTGCCATACAAAAGGTGCTGCTTGATAATATCAATAACACCGGAGTTGATGCAGTGTACTTTACTGATCTGGTCATCCAGTAACTTAACCCTGTAGATATACGCTACGCCGCCATAACGGCATCCAGGTTGACCAGATGCCCTGTGTGGTTGCCAAGTATGGTAAAATAAACCTATTATCTATTCTACGAATCATACTTACAAACACATGGATATATTAGTGCGTACTGTTTATCGAAACCCATTCTACTTTTTACCTTTATTCCAAACAGGGTTATCTGCCAGTACGGCGGTGATATTGCTAATACTTTCTTTTGTTTTTTCACCTCTCAGTTATGCTGAAAAACAAAGTGAAAAGAAAAAAACAAATAGTGAACCGGTTGTTTTAATCAATCGAGGAACTGACAGTAATCCTGTTTTTGATGTCCGAAATAATACCTTTGCCCCCATTGAATTTGAATTATCGGCTGATGAGTTTATTAATATGCAAGGTAACCCGCCCTTGCCTATCCACAAGATCATACCGGCCAACTCAACAGAGCATCTTAGTAAACTGTCCCCGATCCAGTCGGAACAGCCCTGGTCATATACCTATACCACACGTTATGTTTTTGGTGATCCCAATACACGCCATTTAACCGGCAAACCGTATCGCCTGCCTTTTGGTCCATTAAAAACATTCACTGTTTCTCAGGCGAATGACGGTGAGCGTAGTCATCAACATGCAACTACCAAATATGCAGTTGATATTGAAATGCCAGAGAAAACTCAAATTTATGCAGCCCGAACTGGCACTGTCATTGAGATCACCAATGCATATTTAGGTAACACAAAAAAAGGTGTCCCACCTTACCAGGTACGTATCCTGCATAATGATGGCACCATGGCACTCTATGCCCATCTGAGCAAAGATTCCGCAACCGTTCATACGGGACAAAAAATAAATCGCGGCCAGCTTATCGCGGTATCAGGTCCAAGTTATATTGAAGGTGTAAATCCCCATTTGCACTTTGCCGTGCTCAAAAACACCGGAATGAAACTGGAATCTATTCCATTTAAGTTTCTTGGCATAAACAAAACACCCATTACTGTAAAAACAGGAATGCAGGTACGTCATCCGGCTTATTAATCAAGATTATCTTCTGGAAGGAATAGAACTCAGTGTGCTGTATTATTATCAGGACTGTTAACGGGTTCAGTTCTTAACCAGAGTTTTTGTATATCTCTAAGCAGTACTGCACGGCGCCCACTGTCTTTTGTCGCTTTTAATAATTGTTGATACAACTTGTGTGCATCCTCTACCAGTCCAGCATGCGCAAGGGATTCGGCCGCCTGATAACGCGCTGTTTGTGCCCACGGATCCATCGAATCAGGTTCGAGCAACATGGCTGATTTAAGAAAATAGCGGGCGGCTTTGACATAGTTTTCATCTGCCTTGAGTGACTCCGCCATCCAGAAATATATCTCACGTTGTAACTTGCTATCGTCTGTTTTTACCTGAACCTGCTCAAATAACATATAGGCCTGTGAATGCAGGCCAACAGTTTGCAGATCAAAAATTACCTGCATTACACGATCCAGTTGTTCTTTCTCAAGCATTGGATAACTCTGCAACATTTCCAGTAAAGCATCCGCACCTGCCTCGGCTTTTGCGCCCATAATCAGTATCCGAGCTCGCCGTAAGTACCAGTTAAACTGATCGGCTCCGGCAGGTGGTTTTTGAATCGTAGCCATCATTGTAGAGGCCAGCTGAATTTTTGATTCTCCAAGCGCGATATCGGCTATCGCATGTCGAGCAGGTTCTGGAATGAGCCTATGATCAGGGAACAAACTGGAACTCAAAAATAAATTATTCAATAAGGTCTTGCCCTGTTTACGCTTGAACATACCTCGAATAAATTTTTTAACGGCTACATCGCGGCTCTTTGTATCCTGCCCTTTAAAAATTAATAGTGCATACAATGAACGCGCACGTACGGGTAATTTGGCTTCAACTTTTTCTGCCGCTTTCATCCACTGTTCATCGACTCCCACTAAAAACTGCGATTGATTGCCGATCTCTATCGCATAATCCATATAACTGTTCCATAAGCTATCGGATGTAAATGCAAACAGTTCATCTTGATAAATACCTGCATCTTGCCCAGCAATAACGTGTTCCAGTGCGTTAGTCATTGTTGAACGGTCACCACTTTGTTGTGCCGCCTCCGCCACTACCGCCCATAAATGGGCTTTCATCTCAGCGGTTACACCTTCTCCTCGTAGCTGACGTAAACCCGCTTGCACTATTTTTTTTGCTGAGCGCGATTGACTACGTAATTGCGCTAATAAGTAAAGCATTCCTGCTTCCGGCTCACTGGCCTTGTTATGTAAAATATCCATCGCCTGTTCAGCACGATCAATACTTAATAGTATTTTTGCATATTGAATCAGATCGGGTAATTCAAGAGATGAATAATCACGTTGTAAACGAGAAGCGGCAAGATAAGCGTCCTGCTTATACCCAGCAATCCAGTAAGCCTCTATCACCATACGGCGCCAGGTTAACATCCAGGTGGCTTGTGCCTGACTGTTACCAGCTATATTCCAGATCGCATCACGCAAAACACTAATCGCCTCATCTCCCTGCTGATTAAAAATCAATGCTTCTGCCAGGCGAGTTTGCACCCAGTGTACAAATGCTTCGGGAAGATTGTCAGGGATATTTTTAAGACGATTAATCAGTACAGGCCATTGCGCCTGTAACTGATACAGTTGAATTCGAAGTTTTTCCTGAGACACCCAGCGTTCAGCATCTACAACAACATCAGACTGTTCCTGTTCCAGGATTTGTAACGCCAGACTATACGCCCGAGTATTAATCAGTTGGCGAATTTCAATATGGGCGGGAAATGGCTCAACTGTAACCTCTTTGCTTTCTGTTTCAGTAGGGGCTGTTTCGGCAAAGGCCGGGGAAACTGTCAGGAAAAAGGCATAAAAAAACGGGTAACACAGCCACTGTGTTACCCGTTTTTGATTTATATGGCCCATGAATAAGCCAGTGTAAGCCGGGTGTTGGCTTACTTGCTAGTAAGCTTTTCCTTAATACGAGCAGACCTACCAGAACGTTCACGTAAGTAGTACAGTTTTGCACGGCGTACATCACCACGACGTTTAACGATAATTTCAGCAATTGTTGGGCAATAAGTCTGGAATACACGTTCTACACCTTCACCGTGTGAAATCTTACGCACGGTAAATGCAGAATTAAGACCACGGTTGCGT
This sequence comes from Gammaproteobacteria bacterium, assembly GCA_026196045.1. GTDB lineage: Bacteria > Pseudomonadota > Gammaproteobacteria > UBA6429 > Thiohalophilaceae > JAPHRJ01. Next base: position 2,371 of record JAPHRJ010000027.1, on the reverse strand, counting down.
TTGGCAATCACGACACCTTCAAACGCCTGCAAACGTTCGCGTGTTCCTTCCTTAACTTTAACCTGAACCACAACAGTATCACCAGGAGCGAAATCCGGGATTTCGCGGTTCATCTGTTCTGCTTCCAACTGTTCAATGATGTTACTCATGGTAAAACTCCCAAGCTCTTCTCGCTCTTAGTCTGTCTCATACTCACGGATAAATTCTGCGAGCAAATTCTGTTGTTCCTGGTTCAGTTCAATCTTTTCCAGCAACTCTGGTCTACGTAACCAGGTATGTCCTAAAGCCTGTTTATGACGCCAACAGGCAATCGCCTTATGGTCACCACTTAACAACACTTCCGGTACCGTCATCCCGTCAATCATTTCTGGACGGGTGTAGTGAGGATAATCCAGTAGACCATTATAAAATGAATCTTGTTCAGCTGAATCCTCGTGGCCTAAGGCCCCGGGTATCAGTCTGATCAGGCCATCAATCAAAACCATAGCCGCCAGTTCACCACCACTTAATACATAATCACCGATCGACCATTCTTCATCAGCCTCGGTGCTAATCAGGCGTTCATCAACGCCCTCATAACGCCCACAAAGTAATATCAAATTACTCTGCTGCGATAATTCTTTCAATCCAGCCTGATCCAGTTTACGTCCTCTTGGGGACAAATAAACGACCCTGGCCGCTTCTCCGTTTACCTGCTCAACCGACTGACGCGCACTCTGAATAGCGGCACGTAACGGTTCAACCATCATCACCATACCGGGTCCGCCTCCGTAGGGGCGATCATCGACGGTACGATGTCGGTCCGTTGCATAATCGCGAGGATTCCAGAAGCCCAGTTTTAGCAGCTCCTGTTTAATCGCTCGACTACTGATGCCATATTCCGTTATGGCCTCAAACATCTGAGGGAACAGAGTGATGACTTCAATTTGCATCATCACGTTCTGAATCAGAATCACTAGCTAGATCCCAGTCCAGATCCCAGTCTACTTTTATCCAGCCTTCATCAAGATTCACATCAATAACGAAGGTTTCCTGAACAAAAGGAATCAGTCGTTCCTGATTTCCTTCTTCAGTACGAACGACCATGACATCGTTAGCACCGGTTTCCATCATCCGGGTAATCACACCCAGTTCAATATTTTCGAGGTTAATAACCTTCAGGCCCTGGAGATCACTCCAGTAATACTCATCAGCTTCCGCTTCAGGAAATTGTGAGCGTTTAATCGCAATCCTGGCCCCCACTAGCGAGGCTGACACATCACGATCTGCATAACCTTCTAACTGTGCAATCAATCCTTTGCCATGCCGTTGTCCTGTTACTACTTTCAGGGGCACCCATTGATTATCCAGTTCCAGGTACCAGGGCGAATATTGCAGAATATTTTCCCGTGGCTGAGTATCGGAGTGAACCTTAACCCAGCCTTTGATACCGAATAATGCCGATATACGTCCCAGAAGGACCATGTTATCAGCGTTGTTCATCGCTTCACCCCAGTCATCGCCCCAGTTTCAGGCCAGACAGGTTCCAATCAGGCTATTAGCGAACAGAACAAAATCAGGCGGCAGCCTGTTCCTTGATCAGTTTGTTGACTCGATCAGAAGCCTGCGCACCTTTGCTAACCCAGTGATCAACACGATCTTTGTCCAGGTTCAGACGAACTTCGCCACCAGTTGCCCGTGGGTTAAAAAAGCCTACACGTTCAATATAACGACCATCACGAGCATTACGACTGTCAGTGACAACAATATGGTAGAAAGGGCGTTTTTTTGCACCGCCACGAGCTAAACGAATGGTTACCATCGCGTTTACTATCCTCAATCAAAAAAAACTATAAATAAGCGTAGGCCGTCTGGACTGATATCCGGACAGCCTGTTCTTTGGAGGGCGCATTTTACTGGAAATTGCAGAAAAGTGAAGGGGTAAAAGCCGAGATTCTCGGTAAAATCACCTTTTAAGGGTCAAATTACCCAGAACAGGCCGTTAACCAAACATGCCCGGAGGTAATCCACCCTTGAATTGCCGCATCATTTTACCCATGCCGCCCTTACCCATTTTTTTCATCATTTTCTGCATCTGGGTAAACTGTTTTAACAGGCGGTTCACATCCTGCACCTGGGTACCCGAACCGGCCGCAATTCGGCGTTTGCGAGAACCTTTAATGATGGCAGGGGTACGGCGCTCATGAGGCGTCATTGAATTAATAATCGCTTCCAGCCGTCCCAGCTCCTTGTCATTGGCCTGATCCAGCGCCCCCTTGGGTAATCCAGACATACCAGGAAGCTTGTCCACCAGGCTGGCCATGCCACCCATATTTTTAAGTTGCTGAAATTGTTCCTTAAAGTCTTCCAGATCAAAACCTTTGCCCTTTTT
>JAPHRJ010000075.1 GCA_026196045.1 Gammaproteobacteria bacterium | reverse complement strand
TATTTAATAATGATTTCTTAAAGACAGCCAAGAAGGTGCGTGATAATTGTATTACTGATGCAAAATATGCAAATGCAATACGTTGGCAACCTGCTTTTAAACAACTTATTTACAGAAATGATGATGGTAAGTTAATTGTTACAATTAGTCAGAACTCAATTGGTAATGCAATCACCGAATTACTTGGTGTGGTAGTAAGTCGCATTCCAGATGCACCTGCCTATGAGGCTGCCGAGCCACAGCTAATCGAAAATCTACTTGAAGTCAGGGCCAGGTTAATTGAAGCCGATCTGGGTGATGGGATTGAAACTCAATACTGGGGTACAAGCTGATGCGGGATATCACTTCCTCTCCTGCAAGTTAAATGTTCCAGTTAGCACGGTATTTTTGTATAGCTTTGCCTGAGTTGATTTGGTCGGTTGTTTAACACTATTCGTCATATTTGAATCTGAAATAGAAAACGAAAATGATTGTTCGTCATCAGGGTTGCTTGCAGGTGTACACATCAGGTTAATATCTGTCTTGTTAATTCCGGCCCAAAAACAATGCCATTCGGCACTGCCATTTTTTATCTCAAATATCTCGGCCTTTCCATCATAATGAACAATGATTTTACTGAAAGTTTTATTTTCACTGTCAGCTAACCAGGTGCCTGTGCCAGGATGGGGTGAGCAGGCGATAAGCATAAGTGGCATCAAAATAATAATTATAAAATTAGGCATGGTTGTTTCCTGTATCAGAAGCCAGATCAATATAAGCTGCATAGCTTGCAAAAGCTAATACAGGTAATACGATAACAAGTAATGGTAATGCAAAAACTAATGTAAGCAAGGTAGTCGATGCTAATGTAAAACCCCATCGTAGCATGAGGGGAATATTCGTGAATACAGTTTTGACACTATGATGGACGGCGCTGACGATACTAAGTCTTTGATGTAGTATTAGTGGAATTGAAAATGCGGATATTGAAAATCCGAGTATGGCCATTCCTAAACCTAGTAAACCACTATATATCAAAAAACTAACTAGCTGATCCCTGAGAGTTAAATCGGTAAATAATGAACTGTCAATAGGAATTGCACCAACACCAAAATAGATGGCATAGATTATCAGAGCATCAGTAATCCATATAAGGTAACAAATAAACAGTACAATCGTTAAAAACCAGATACCAGGGGTCGCTTCTGATATACCAGTAACCAGGTCTTTAAATGTTGGCGTTTTGTCTTCCTGTAGTAATCTGGCGACGCGTTGGTATCCGGTGACAAGAATAGGAGCCACAAGCATGAAACCAGCAATAAAAGGAAAAATAATCAGGGTGTGTTCATAAATGTATAAGGTGATGTAGCACAGGGTACCAATTAATAGAAAAATTAAACTAAATCCCATGCTTATCCATTTGGTGGCCAAAAAGTCATTCCAGCCACGTATTAGCCATGCAAAAACCGAAATATCATTGGTTGAGTGTATAGTAGTCATTGTCTGCCAGAATTATACTTAAAGAATCTGTAATATTAGCCAGTTAGGCTTAGTGCGTGTCCTTTATATTTGATTAATTCTAGTTTATGCTTGGCATTATTAAAAGCTAATTATCCCCAATAGAAATATCGTTATGGCCAATAAACAAAGTAAAAGCAGTAATAAAATCGATACTGACAAACTCGATAAGATCGTTGCAAAAGCAAGGGGTGAGGCTGAAAAACGTCTTGACGGCTATCGTGAACAATCTTTGCGACTTCATACCTGGATCTGTGGCCGTTGTGGCCGAGAGTTTACGCGCGGCAATTTACATGAATTGACTGTGCATCATAAAGATCATAATCATGATAATAATCCCGCTGACGGGAGCAACTGGGAAAACCTTTGTCTATATTGTCATGATAATGAGCACCAACGGTATGTTGATAAGGTTCGAGGTTTTGATGGCTTAACGAAAGAAAAAACATCAACTTCAGCCACCTTTAATCCGTTTGCCGATCTGGCCGACAAAATGAAAAATGGAAAATCATGATTTGATCGATACTAAGGTTGCTCGTAATGCTTAATCAATCAAGTCAGGATGATTTCCTACTATTATCGCCTGCACCTTCACAGAAAGTCTCACTTAAATTCTCCGGTTTTTTTGAAGGTAACGATGTTGTCTGGAATTTAACTCTCTTCACGCTTCATGAATATTATTTGAATACTACTCAAACTAATGAATCTAATGATATTAGACAGTTTATTTTTATTGAATTGCTCAAAAGTTCGCATGAAGTGGTGATGAATATTGCCCTTGATGTCCCTATTATCGATAAGCCTACAATTATAAAAACCATAATGATGGTTCGGAACTATAAAGCTCTGCATCATGGCTGGCATAAATGGGGGCCAGTAATTACAATAAGCCAATATTAATAAGCTAAGCGTTTTTATAACCCTAGAATAGACAGGATAATTTATGGAAAATATAATGGCAGTATTAGTCAACGGTGTTGCTCAATTAGAGTATGACCGGAATAAATTGTTACCTGGACACCAGGAGTTATATCTAGAAAAGATGGATAAAAAAATGGCGGCAGGAATTAGTCTTGGCAATGTGTTTATTGATAGTCCGGATATAAGTGAGCGGACTCAGTTTGTATCTGCCAACCTTGCACATGCAATTAAAATTGGAGATGAGTCAACCGCCGCCGCACTTTGCTCATATTTGGCCATTCGATTACCTGATCTTAAACAGGTCAAGATTAATGATAAGGAGCAAGGGGTTATTATTGATCTGGTTTATGATGAAGAATATTCAAACCAGGTTCCTGTACAGTTTAATATGTTGCATTAGATTTAAAACAACACACTGCTCGTTAAATGATCTATCCCTGCTACAGGATAAAAAAGCTAGCTACTTTAAAACTATCAGACCAGACCGGTAATCCTGGTTATTCATTCGAGAATTTCTACACACATACCTGTCGTTATGATTCCACTGCCATTTGCAATGACATTCTGTCCAAAGAAAACCTTGTTTCCATTCTTTCTGTAAGTGGCTAATGTTTTTAATGGCTCACCACCAGGTTTAGCCGTATTCAGATCGATGGTGGGGATGATACAACGACTACAAGGCTTAACGACACGATATTCAATTTCACCTATTTTTATTCGCTTCCATTCATCTTCTGCATAAGCTGCACAACCTGAGACAACCAGGTTGGGGCGAAATCGGTTCATACTTACGGGTTGTTTGAGTCTTGAGTTAAGATCATCAAGTGATGCCTGGGAAATTAGCAGGACAGGAAAGCCATCACTAAATGCGGTGATATCACCCGATTGAGCGTAATCAGGATCTACCTGTCTAATCTCATTGTCTGGAAAATAAACAAGTCGACTATTTATACCTAAAAATTGACTAACCCAGTCCGCCGCTTCTTCACCACTATCAATTGCCGAGCATTGGTCATTCCAGACAGTTACCTGTAATTTTTTGTAATCATCAGGAATAGTGACAGCAAAATCTTTCATTCCTGGAGCTGTTAAACAGATACCATCGCTGGATAGTATTTGTTTAACAAGACATAGACGAGGTTGTTGCCGTTGAGTGATAAACTTTCCATTTGAATCAACAAGCATCCAGCGTCGATCATGTTCCAGTCCAAACTTCACAACTCTGGATGAATCAAGTTTAATCTGTCCCATTGATTTGACTGGATAAATGGCCAGTTCACTAACGATTATATCAGTTATCATTATTTTCCTTGTTGACATAACATTGTTGCAGTATAGATTCCAGTTGTTCTCTACCCAGCTGACGTGTTAACTCAATATTTCTAAGCGGAATATTCTCCGGTTCTGGAAAGTGCTCTAGTGCGATCTCTATACTTTTTTCCCGGATAAGATGGATCATGGGGTAGGGCGAACGGTTGGTATAATTCTCGGCATCATTGATATGGGTTTGATCAAACTGATACTGTGGGTGAAAACTGGCGATTTGGTAAATGCCCTCATAATGGTGTTCGGCCAAAAGCTCTTCAGCAAGTGCGCAGTAATCCAGGTAATCATCAAAACCTGGAAAGCTATCAGGGAAGATCAACAGGCTAGTCTCAACTTCAGGGCAGGTATCAAGAACCAGGCATTCATCAATTAATGCTGTTAATTGTTCTTCAAGAGAATGATCGTTAACTATGGTATAGCGGATGCTGTTATTTTCATGTTCTTTTCGGGCAAAAGGGCAAATACTGTATTTAATAATAAACTGCTCGAGCCAGTTGATCGTATGAGTAATTACAACTGTTTTTTCAGTTTGATTATTTTTCATGGTATTCCAATAATGGTTTAAAAAGATATTCCAGGCCGTTGGTTTTTATCTCATAGACAATACGCATCATCTTGCCTAATTCGCCCTGAGGAAATCCTTTTCTGGAGAACCAGATGATGTATGGTTCTGGTAATTCTATCAATAAGTGGTTTGTGTATTTTCCAAATGGCATTCTATATCGAGCTAACGTAAGTAGTTCTTCATGCTGTAAATTAAATATTGAATTATCCATGTCTAATTCTGATATATTATTTCCAGGTGACTGGGGATAGCTGGATTGTGTCTGAATTATGTGTAAGCCAGAGTTCACGATCTTCGATAGTACATTGGAATTGCATATTTCTTTCGCTTAAGCCTGAAAGGCGGTTTAATTCCGATTCAGTGATGTTGATTACTTTTAGATTGTTTAAAACAGTAACTTTATCATGTAGTCGCTCCCACCATAATTCGGCACTGTGACCACTGTAAGTATATACAATAACCTGCTGAGAACGGCTACTGGCCTGGCGCAGTCTTTTTTCATCGGGCTGGCCGGTCTCAATCCATAACTCTATTTCACCGGTATAATTTTTTTGCCAGAGGTCAGGCTCTTCCTGAGTACTCAGCCCCTTGCAAAACTCCAGAGTTTCACTCGCATTAAGTATAAAGGCTAACAGCCGCATCATCATGCGCTGATCAGTTTCAGACGGATGACGAGCGAGGGTTAATTGATGATGGGCATAATAATGCCGATCCATGTCAGAAATCTGGATGTCGGCTTTAAATATAGTGGCTTTTAATGCCATTCCCGATTCTATCCTGAAACCTGATTATTATACATACTGGCCTGCACACCATCCTGATGACCAGGCCCATTGAAAATTATATCCTCCTAACCAGCCTGTAACATCAACCACCTCACCGATAAAATACAAATCTGAACACTTCTGGCTTTCCATTGTTTTTGATGATATTTCATTGCAATCCACTCCACCAAGGGTAACTTCAGCGGTTCGATAACCTTCAGTACCATTTGGTTTGAAATGCCAGGACTGTAATTGTTGGGCTATGATTTGCAACTGCTTTTCTGTTAGCGACTGCAAGGTCAAATCTAAGGTTGCGTTGTCTATGAATATACTTATTAGTCGTTTTGGTAAATGTGTTTGAAGCAATGTTCTTAGTTTTTTCTGCGGGGAATCGATTTTTGATTGACTCAACAGTTCAAAAACGTCCAGTTCAGGAAGTAGATTTATCTCAATCTTGTCACCAGTCTGCCAATAGGATGAAATCTGTAGAATGGCAGGTCCACTTAGACCTCGATGGGTAAACAACAGATTTTCTCTAAACTGTATATTCTGATAAGTAACCAGGCTGTCAACAGCTATTCCTGTCAGGCTAGCATATTTTTCTTTGTCTACAGGTTGCCATGTAAAAGGAACTAGCCCTGCATGTGTCGGCCAGACATGATGACCAAATTGGCTGGCAACCTGGTACCCATATGAACTGGCACCCATAGTCGGAATGGAAAGCCCGCCTGTAGCGATAACTAAAGACTGGCATTGAATCGCTCCGTCATCGGTAAGAACTCGAAAGTTTTTCTTACTAATTTTTTCGATTTTCTGCACAGTGGTTTTTAACTTTATGCGAACGTTGGCCTGCTTACATTCTGCCAGTAACATATCAAGGATATCTTTTGCAGTATCATTGCAAAATAGTTGGCCATGGGACCGTTCGTGATAGGGGATATGGTAACGTTGAACCATGTCAATAAAGTCCCACTGGGTATATCGGCTTAGCGCCGATTTACAGAAATGGGGGTTATTGGAAAGATAGTTGTCCGCATCGATATGATAATTGGTAAAGTTACAACGTCCTCCACCAGACATACGTATCTTGTTCCCGGATTTTCTGGCATGGTCGATAACAAGAACGTTTCTTCCTCGTTTACCAGCTTCTATGGCGCACATCAGGCCTGCGGCACCTGCGCCAATAATGATTACATCAGGGGTTACCATTTTTTAATATTAGGATTAGTATATTATGTCTTTAAAAAGATAACCTTAAATCTTGCGGTTAAATTTTGCAAGGCGGTATAGGATTTGGGTTTGATTGAATTTATAACAGGACAGTACAAATTTTCTCTACGAAATAATGAAAATAGATCATGCCAGAAAAATTATGTTTTTGCGGTAGTCGAAAAATATACAAAGAATGCTGCGGTCTACTTATTGAAGAGGATCAGGTCGCTGAGACTGCTGAAGCACTAATGCGATCACGATACTCAGCGTATGTGTTAAACAATGAAAATTATCTACTCAAAACGTGGCACTCCTCGACAGCACCGCAGAACCTGAATCTGTCGGTCGAAGATATCCAATGGCAGGGCTTGAATATAGTAGGTACTGAAAAAGGACAGTTACAGGATACAGAAGGATTTGTTGAGTTTATTGCGACTTATCAGCATGAGCATAAACGATTACAGTTACATGAACGTAGTTATTTTGTCAAAGAATCGGCGGGCTGGCTCTACGTTAAAGGTGATATCGAACCAGCGTTAAAAGACAAAAGAACCAGGAAGGTAGGGCGGAATAATCCGTGTCCCTGTGGCAGTGGGAAAAAATTCAAACGTTGTTGTGGAATAAACTAATTTGAATTAAGTCAAAATTTAGTAAATCTGCTTAGTTCTATGTAATAAAAAATAACCCGCCTCAGACGGGTTATTTTTATGGGTGCTTTATATCAACTGGCCTTAAGTTTTTCCTGAAGTTTTCTTTCCCACTTTAATGAAGTTTCAGCAATGACTTCCAGATCATCATAGCGTGGCTTCCAGTCAAATAACTGCTGAATTTTTTCACAGCCGGCAATCAATGTAGGGGGATCGCCAGCACGACGTGGTTCTTCAATGATACTAATAGGCTGGCCATTGACCTTTTGAACGGTATCTAATACTTCTCTGACACTGTAGCCATGACCATAACCACAGTTAAGTACGGTAGATTCACCACCTTCGCGTAAATAGTCCAGTGCTTTGAGGTGGGCCGAGGCCAGATCTTCAACATGAATATAATCACGGATACCAGTGCCATCGGGTGTGGGGTAATCAGTACCAAAGATTGAAATATGATCCCGTTTTCCAACCGCTGTCTGGCAGGCGACTTTGATTAAGAGTGTAGCTTTCTCTGTTGACTGACCGATGCGTGTTTCTGGGTCACAACCCGCCACATTAAAGTAACGCAGGGCGACATAATTTAAATCGCTGGCAAAGGCCAGATCGCGTAACATCCATTCAGTCATTAATTTGGATGTACCGTATGCATTGATAGGTGCTGTTGGAGATGACTCTGTCGCAATGCCATCTTCTGGAATACCATAAACCGCAGCTGTCGATGAGAAAATGAAGTTCTTAACTCCATGTTGTTGGCAGCATTCCAGCAGGTTGCGTGAGCTACAGGTATTATTCCAGTAGTACTTAAGGGGATTAGAAACTGATTCTGGAACGATCGTATGAGCGGCAAAATGAAGTACCGTATCTACATCGTAGTCATTGAGGATTTTGCTAACTAGCTCCTTATCACCGGTATCGCCTTGAACCAGGTCACCGTATAGAACGGCATCAGCAAAGCCTGTGGACAAATTATCCAGGACTACAATCTTCTCACCCGCTTCACCTAATTGACGTACCACATGGCTGCCGATGTAGCCTGCGCCACCTGTTACCAGAACCCCTTTTTTAGACATTGCATCCCCCAGCAAATATTACAAATTTATCTTTTTGGAATTAAAAAATCCGTTAAAATGGTATTTTACTAAAAAAGCAGAGATAAATCCTATGCGAATAGTTATATCTCGTACTGGTTTACAGATTTGACGTTTTTTAGTGCAATAATAATTGGTATGTATCAGGGGACAGAGTATGACGCAGTTTGATGTTTTTAATGGGGATGGCGATGGCATATGTGCATTGCAGCAGTTACGCCTGGCGCAGCCAATGGAAAGCCAGCGTGTCACCGGTGTTAAACGGGACATAAAACTGTTAAGTAACCTGCAAGCCGCGGATGGTGATCAAATCACCGTGCTGGATGTCTCTTTTGATAAAAACCGCGATGATGTTAAGCGCCTGCTCGATGCCGGTGCCAGGATTCAGTATTTTGATCACCATTTTGCCGGAGATATTCCTGATCATCCCTCGTTAAGTACCCATATAGATACTGCCGCAGAAACCTGTACCAGCCTACTGGTAAATCAATATCTTCAGGGACAGCATGCCGCCTGGGCCGTTGCCGGAGCCTATGGAGATAATCTTTATGCCAGTGCTGAATCTCTGGCTTCTGAACTGGATTATTCTGAAGCACAACGAGAACTGCTCAAGGAGCTGGGCACTTACCTGAATTACAATGGCTATGGCGCAACACTGGATGATCTGTATTTTCATCCAGACAGCCTGTTTCAGCGGGTACAGCCCTATGCTGATCCTTTTGATTTTATCGAAAAAGATGACGCATTCCAGATTTTAAAAGAAGGTTTTGCCTCAGATATGGCCAATGCACGAGCTGTGGCACCAGTCATTGAGACAAATACCCATTCACTGCTGGTTATGTCGGATTCAGCCTGGGCTCGTCGTGTCAGCGGAGTCTATGCCAATGAACAGGCTCGTTCTGCCCCTGCGCGGGCTCATGCGTTACTGAATGAAATGTCTGATGGTACGTATCGTGTTAGCGTTCGTGCTCCCCTGGACAATCGTAGCGGGGCTGATGTCCTGTGTCGGGCATTTCCAACAGGCGGAGGCCGTCAGGCAGCAGCAGGAATTAACGAATTACCACAAGATATGTATGATAATTTCGTCGAGGCCTTCACCCAGGCGTTTGTGTAGTCATCTTAACTGGACGATTGATCTATCCCATCTTTGCTATGCCTTGCGGTTTTCTTATCCCTATATGTAAGGAGACATGAGAGATTTGTGAAGGTATGATCGTCGTCCATAGTGGTGTGTGCTGAGAAAATAACAGTTCCCGGCTCTTAAGTGATTTTGGTTGATTCGAGGTAAATAAGTGAAATTTCTGCCTATTTTCATGAATGTTACAGGTGAATCCTGCATGGTTGTGGGAGGTGGTCAGGTTGCCTCTCGTAAGGTTTTTATGCTGCAGCGAGTTAGCGCCAGGATTACCGTGGTGTCCCCTCAACTCTGTTCTGAATTACAGAAACTGGCAGATTCGGGGGAGATCGAACACATAGCCCGTGAATTTGCACCTGAGGATATTGAGAACCGGGTTCTTATTATTGCAGCAACCGATAATCGTCAGGTTAATCAGCAGGTATCTGAATTAGCAAAATCCAGAGGTATTCCAGTCAATGTGGTGGATGCTCCCGAACTATGCCGATTCATCGTTCCTTCCATTATTGATCGTTCGCCTGTACAAATTGCCATATCAACCGGCGGTGCCTCGCCGGTACTGGCTCGTTTGCTACGATCACGCCTTGAAACATTCATACCCTCGGCCTATGGTCGCCTGGCTACGCTGGTTGAAAATTTCCGTGACCAGGTAAAACAGCGTTTTAGTTCCAGCAATGAAATTCGCCGCTTCTGGGAACAGATACTCGAAGGCCCGGTGGCTGACCGCTTGATGGCCGGACAGGATAATGAAGCACGTAGCCTGCTAGAACGGGCGGTAGAAAAGGGTGAAGCGCCCGATATGACCGGAGAAGTTTTCCTCGTTGGTGCCGGCCCAGGTGATCCTGACTTACTGACCTTCAAAGCCTTACGTCTGATGCAACAGGCTGACGTGGTTGTATACGATCGCCTGGTCTCTCAGGGGATTATGGACCTGGTTCGTCGTGATGCTGAGTTTATCTATGCTGGCAAAGAACGCAATAATCACGCAATTCCTCAGGAAAATATTAACACTTTGTTAGTCCGTCTGGCACAGGAAGGTAAAAAAGTACTGCGTCTTAAAGGTGGCGATCCCTTTATTTTTGGACGTGGTGGTGAGGAAATTGAAACATTAATGGAAGAGGGTGTGCCGTTTCAGGTAGTACCAGGAATCACAGCGGCAGCCGGATGTGCCTCTTATGCAGGAATACCATTAACTCATCGCGACTATGTGCAGTCATGTATGTTTGTTACCGGACACCTTAAAGATGGTTCCAGCGATCTTAACTGGAAAGCCATTGCCCAACCCAATCAGACCGTCGTTTTTTATATGGGTCTGTATCAGGTGAAAAATCTGTGTGCGAAACTAATAGAAGAGGGACTGCCGGCATCAACGCCCGCTGCCCTGGTTGAAAAAGGGACTAGTGCCGAGCAAAAAGTACATATTGGTACAGTTGCAACCCTGCCCGATCTGGTAAAAGAAAAAGATGTGAAACCACCAACACTTATTATTGTTGGTGAAGTTGTTAAGTTGCACGAAAAACTAAACTGGTACCATCCTGAAGCAACTTAAAAAACCGTCTGCACTTAATAAGTGTTCTGAATTTTCTGCCCAGTCAAAACCGTTCGCCCTGAGCCTGTCGAAGGGTGAATAAATTAAACATCGGTAGCTCAATAAAGCTTTACGTTCATGGTTCGCATTTCAGAATCCCTTCGGGCTTCGTCAAGTATTTCTTACGCTTCGCTACGGTCACAAGCTCACCACGAACGTAAAATTTTGTAGTGGGCAGAAAATTCAGAACACTTACTTTAGTGCATTAACTCATGCAGGACTTTTATTAATGGAATAGGCATTTCGATAGCATAACCCTGAAGATAATCGATATGATACTCCTGTAATAATTTAAGGCTACTCTCAGTTTCTACAAATTCTGCAATCGTCTGTAACTTCATAGCAGTTGCAATATTCGTGATTGAACTAACAATAGACTGATTAACCGGGTTGTTTTCTATGTCGCGAATAAAATTACCATCAATTTTCAGATAGTCCACTGAAAGTTCCTTAAGATAGCGGAACGAGCTAAGTCCACTGCCAAAATCATCAAGTGCGAACTTACAGCCCATTTTCTTTAAAATATTAATAAAGTGAGAGGCCTGAGAATAATTTTCAATCGCTGCTGTTTCAGTAATTTCAAAAGTAAGCATTTCTGGCGTGACAGGACTAGATTCCAGAAGACTAATAACATATTCAAGAAATCCTTCATTTCCTAATGATTGACCAGAAAGATTAATATTGAACACACAGTTCTTTCTAGACTCAATATTAAAAAATCCAATATGCTCAATAACAGATATAAACTCCTGGAATACCCATCGATCAATTTTAGGCATTAATTTATAGTGTTCTGCGGCAGGCATAAAGTCATGAGGAAGTACCAGGCTTCCATCTTTATCCTTCATTCTTATTAATATTTCGTAATGATTTATGTCTGATGTATTGTTAGCAGGCATAATTAACTGACAGAACAATTCGAAACTGTTTTCGTCCAGTGTCGTGTTAATTCGTTGTAACCAATGCAATTCACCTCTACGTTTTAATTGACTTTCATCTTCGCCATGATAAACATGAACATGGTTTCGACCCTTATCTTTTGCAACATAGCAGGCTGTATCCGCCTGGATCATAAGTTCGGACAACGATTGATGTTCGCCGTTAATGGTTGCCATACCAATGCTTGCGCCAATATCAAAAGTTTGTTGCTCCCACTTAAATTTATACTCCTGAATATTGTCCTTGATGGTGTTTGAAATCTCGAGCGCATTATTAAAGGGGCAAGATTTAAAAATAACTCCAAATTCGTCACCTCCAAGCCGGGCAAGAACATCATCTTTTCTAATATTATTATGAATAATTTTTGAGACTTCTTTTAACGCCTGATCTCCTGCAAAATGGCCACACGTATCATTAATGACTTTGAAATGATCCAGATCGATATAACAGACCGAGAATTCTTTTTTAGCTAATTCATTACTTTCCAGAATTTCAGTTAGCTGTTTTTCAAATTCACGACGATTGAATAGACCAGTTAACTCATCATGACTGGCCTGAAAACCTAACTGGTCAGAAATATTCTGGATATGCGTGAAGTCATGGAAGACCAGCACCATTCCTGTGATTTTTCCACCTCGGGTACGAATGGGAGTTGCTGTATCACGAATGACAAACTCAACATTATTTGTACCAAAAAGAAGTAATGGTGATTCATGATGAATAGGTTTTCCATCAATAAGACAGGTTGAAATTGGGTATTTTAAAGGCTGTTTATCAGTAAAATATTTGACCAGGAACACCTGATGTAAGTGCAATCCTTCGGCTGTTTGAGCATTAACACCTAAAAGATTTTCTGCGGCCGGGTTGATATAGGTCACTATTCCATTAATATCAGTAGTAACAACACCTTCACCAATCGATTCAAGTGTTATTTGGGCTTTGGCTTTTTCAATGAATAATTCATCCTGGGCTCGTTGTTGTTCCTTGAGTTTGGCGATCTCTAATGCGGCAGACATATTATTAATATCATTCTCAAGTGTCGCTATTTCACCACCAGTGTGGGTGTTAATACGATCTCCAAGCTTTCCGTCTCGAATTCGTTTAACGCCAGCCGTTATAATTGACAATGGCATGATAATACTGCGTGAGAAGTAAAGAGCAATCAGTAATGTAACGATAAAGGCTGATGACGTTATGGTGATCCCATTTCGGATAATAGTTTGACGACTATGTTCTATGCTATGTGTTGTCATTTCTACAGTGACTGAGCCAATCGCTTCACGAAATTCAGTATCATCAGATGAAAAATCTGTGTCCTGTAAGTCATCAATTGCCAGGTAAGAACGAAATATTGTTTGTGTAAACGCTACTGTTTTAACCGGCTCCGTGGCGGGCATATCAGAAAAATTATTTTCACTTGATCTTATATCAACAATTTTATGACCATTAATATCTGCGATTGAAATACCTGTAACATCAGGTATTGACAATGTGTTCTGTATTAAAGATTGAAGGTATTCAATGTTGCCTGAAATAATTCCGTACTCTGATGCCGGAGCCAGATACTGAACCATCATTTGTCCTTTGTTGACTAAATTAGTCTTTGTGTCGGTGATTCGGTTATTAATAAACACAAAAGATAGAATGACAGCCGTTGTTAATAACGGTATTAGCATAATGAGTATAATTCTAGATTTTATGCTGAGATTATTCATAGCGTTTGCTCTTTGAATATTTTGTTATTGAACTGTCAAAGACGAGCTTTCCTTCCAGGGATTGCTTGACCGCTCGATTAATCTGGATAGAGAAATATTTTGGATATTCAGGGGCAGGTAACGTCCCTGAGCCTTTGTATAATTGTGTCGTAAGATCGGACACATGTTCGGCAATTTGTGTTGTGCTTGAGAATATGCTGAATAATGCGCCAGCTTTTACGAACGATCTTGAATATCCAATGATCGGAATGTTGTTATTGTAGGCACTAAGCAGTATGCCTTTGGCAGTTTTTCGGTTGTATATATTTTTATTAGCTATTGCCAGAAGAACATCAGCATGATGTCCAATATCATGTGTTGTTGATACAATATTGTCACCTTCATTGATCAGTTTAAGCAGGATGTTGAATTTAAACTGATTATTCAGGCTTTCTAGTGTATGGATTGTTTTTTTATCGCCAGATTCAACAAAAATGGCTAACGTATTTATAGATGGGAAAGCTTTGTTTGTTATTTGAAGTAAACGCTTAAGTGGCTGATTCAGGAAGACCCCTGAGCAACGTCCTTTGATTTGACAATTAGGATTAGTGTTTATGTAATGCTGTACACGATGATCTGGTAGTAATGTGAATATAATTGGGATGTTGGTACTTACATTAGATAATGAGTCCGCTGCGATATCACCCGCAACGACTAGCCCTGAGAATTGATCAAGGTATTTACTATTATTTTTTAACGACTGGCTTAGGTCATCGGGGTAGAAGATAGAGAACGGGGCGTTGTTCTGACTTCCATTATGCTGAGAAAGTTTTTCTGCAAATTGAGAATAATGTTTTGTGTTCTTGGATAGTAACAGCGCAATACTACGATTTTCACTCTCCGCATATGCGGATGAAAAAATTAATATAAAGATTAAGCTGAGGCTGAATCTTATTGAAAATAATCCATTTTTCAATAGTTGATGCATTTTATTATTTCTTAGTTAAATTCCGTTTTTATTGATAAATAAGTTTGCCTGTCATATACGTTTTCTAGTCGCGTGTTCTCAAAATCATTTGTGATGTTCTTTACGACTAATGCAACTTCAGTATTATTATTACTGCCTTTAAAAGTCTTACCGAGCTTCATGTTGATACGCGTTTTAGAGTTGCGGAGGTCTTCTGTTGCCAACTCTTTCATTTGTGACTGGTAAAAAACACTGGTGCTAGCAAAGTAGTTTTGAGGAAAATAATACATTAGCAACAGACTGAGGTTATTGTCGGGGGCACTGTTACTATATTTTGTCGTATTATAAATATCGGTAGCGCGTATTTTAGAATGTGCATATGACAATTCAGCGCGAAGGCTTTTTATAGGTCGAGTACTGAATGTCATTTCAAATCCGGTGATACGGGCATCATCTACATTGTCAAAGTGATAAGGAAGATTACCATCTGCGTCAACAGGTTCCAGTGTAATCAGGTTGCGGATGTTGCTGTGGTATATCTTGAGATCCAGGTTGGATCTATATTGAGGGAAATATCCTATGTAACCTATTTCATAGGCTCGAATGGTCTCAGGCAGTATGTCACCTGCATCAATCACATAGGGAGCTCCACCAAAGGTAATGTCGGTATATTCTTCGAGCATGCCCTGAATGCGTGAAGCTTTTGAATATGAAACTCGAACAGTATCCGTAGACGTCAAGTGATGATTAACGCTAATTCGAGGCGACAGTTCAGACCCACTGATACCATTATCTTCTAACATCAGGCCGCCGTTAATAATGGTGTCAGGCAAGATATACCAGGCCAGGTTGGTAAAGACTCGTTTGATACGATTGCTACGCTCAGGATTTGAACCCAGGTAGTAGGTAGAATTCATTCTATCGATACGTTGGCTTACACCCCATACAAGCTGCAAATCCTCAGTTGGTTGCAAACTATGCTCAAGTTCAAAATCACTACGCTCCGAGCGATGGCCCTGATCAATATCCAGGCTGGTCGAAATATGGACAAAACTTTTACGTAAATCTTCTGTAAGTTGATAAAACTGGGCCTTGACATATTCAGTAGTTGAAAAGTTATGTGTCCATATAACCTGTTGAAAACGTGAAGTGGTATGCGTCATATGATGTGGTATATCCGAATCAAAGACATTGTCTTCCTGGCGCGGGCTATTGTTATAACCTGTTAAAAACGTAATGCTCTGATTAGCCGTTGCCTGATAATCAGCACGAAAATTAACTATTTCAGTTTGGCGACTATCATAACGTTCTTCGAAACCATCATCCTGTTGATAGCCTAGTGTAGCTTTGAGATCCATATCACCGATGTTTTCTCCAATACGGGCAAAACCTTCATGCAAATTGCCGCCAGTATTGGCTTTAAGCATCACACCATGCTCCTGAGAAGCATGTCGAGTAATGATACTGACAACACCGAGTAGTGAATTAGAACCAAAACTGGCCGCATTAGGGCCTCGAATGACTTCGATACGTTCAATATCATCGATAGTGATTGGCAAAGAGGTCCAGGGCACTCCAAGGTACGATGGACTATAAATAGAACGCCCATCAATCATTACCTGCATTCGACGAGCGTATCGCTCATTGAGCATCTGGTAACTGGCAGCTTTAATATGGCCACTGTCGTAGTTAACAATAAAGCCGGGTACGTAGCGCAGTAAATCGACAATTTCAGTAAAACCAGAAGCCGCGATCATTTCACGATCAATGATTGTGGTAGCGACAGGAACGTCTCGTTGGGGTTGGACCAGGCGTGTGGCAGTTAGAACAACGGGTAATTCATCGTGGAAAGCATCTTCACCAGGATCCTGAGAATAGGCAGAGGCAGTAGTAGTCAATAACGTAAAAAATAACGGCAAAAAAAACCAGCTACGGCACATTACAATTTGTCCCCAAAGAATTAATTTAGATTGTTTTTTGTGCCCTGATACACAAAATAGCTAAGGGATATTATCAGAAATTGGGGGGAGATAACATTTTAACAATGACACCACATCCTGACCTATAAATAACATTAACTATTTCTGTTAACTATATGATATATAGATGGTATTACAATTAAACTCACCAGCGTCGAGAAACTCAGTCCGCAGACAATCACCAGGGCCAGGGGTTTGAGCATTTCAGCCCCTTCACCCAGACCTAAGGCTAGCGGTAACATGCCGATGATCGTGGTGAGGGCAGTCATTAAAATAGGGCGTAGACGTAAACTGGCCGCCTGGAGAATGGCCTCAGTAATTTTGCTCGTCTGACTTTCCCGCTGAATTTCGATTTGCTCAACCAGAATAATCGCGTTATTAACGACAATCCCGGCCAGCATAATCAATCCCAGCCAGACTGGCATGGAAATGGGGATAGATAATCCGTACAGGCCCAGAACAACACCAATAATGGCAAAAGGGACACCGAGCATAATAATCAGTGGATTGCGTAGCGATTCATACTGGACGCTCATCACCACAAATACCAGAAACAGTGCCAGTCCCAGCAGGATATAGCCCATCTCGCGGCCTTCCTGCAGTTCTTTCTTAGCTCCCCCGTCGTAAAGGTTATAGCCATCGGGTAGCTCCAAATCTAGCAGTCGATTGTCTATTTCTTCCAGAACAGAACCAATACTGGCACCTTCCGCGAGCGAAGCACTGATTTCGACAATACGGCGCTGGTTATCGCGACGGATTTGCGCCGGGGACAGGGACAACCGACTATTAGCCACTTCATGCAGGTACACAGGACGCTGTTGATAAAAACCGACCAGGGTTTGGGCCAGTTTTTCAGGACTGGCATTTCCAGTTTGTGGCAGGCGTAGTCGGATATCATATTGTCGATCACCATCCTGATATTCAGAGGCAATCTGGCCATCCAGAGCAATTTGTACCGCATCACCAATCTCATCCGCACTAATTCCCAGTGTCGCTGCACGTTCACGATCTAGCTCAATCACCAGCTCAGCACGAGTTTCTTCATAATTATGTTCAATATTGCGGATTGATTTCATAGCCTGTAAACGAGTTACCACTTCATCACCCAGTTGAGACAGGATGCCCAGGTCATCCCCCTGAATACGGACACTGATATCATCATCACCACGACCGGTATGCAATCCACGGACGCCGCGTACACGCATATACACGCGATAGCCAACCAGACCCAGCAGATCGATTTGCTTCTGCATATTATTGATCCACGCCTGGCTGCTGAGCTTACGTTTAGATATTGACCGTAGCTGGATTTTTATACCGGCTCGATTACTGGATTCATAGGTTGAACGACCAAACACCGAACCACCGGAAGTGGTGAAGACGCTGACAACATCCGGATCCGCCTGAAACAGGCCTTCTAGCTGGCGAACCGTTTTGTCCAGATCATCAAACTGAGTACCTGAGTCTGCTGAGACACTGATCGAAATCTCTCCTTCATCCATTGCTGGCAGCTGGATTTGTTTTTCCATTACCAGATAACCGACTGAGATCAGTAACAGCGGAATCAGTATCAGGACAGGAAGCCATGGTCGTTGCAGCAGTTTACCCAGGGCTTGCACATAAACACCTTGCAGGCGTTTTATTAGATGGTTAGTCATAAGATGCAGGGTATTGCGACTCTGGTGACTACCCGTGACTCGAGCGGCCAGTGCCGGGACCAACGTCAATGCCACAACAAGCGAAGCCAGGATTGCCGCAGACAGCGTCAGAATGAGTTCTTTGAATAAGAGTCCAGTTAAACCACCGATAAACAAAAAGGGTAAAATGGCAGCAAGATTGGTACTGGTGGCCGCAATAATGGCACTGTTGACCTCTTTGGCGGCATTGACTGGAGCATCCTCAGCCTCGCCCTGACGTTGATGACGCGAGATGTTTTCCAGCATAACAATCGTGTTGTCGACCAGCATACCCACACCCAGAGCCAGCCCGCCCAGGGTCATGATGTTGAGCGTCAGCTCCCCAAAGGCCATCAGGATAAACGTGACAAATATTGCCAGTGGAATGGCGGTACCAATAATCAGAGTACGACGTAAATTGCCGAGAAACAGATACACCACGAGCATGGCCAGTACCGCACCGGCGATCACGGCTGTGGTGGCATTGTTGAGGGCATGACGCACATAAACAGACTGGTCACCCACCGGTGCAACCTGGATATCATTCGGGATCAGTTTCTGTTGTCTTAACCAGTCCATTTGTTGCTGAACAGCATCCACGACTTCAACGGTATTAGCCGTGGGTTGTTTTTGCACCGACATTTTGACGGCAGAATTACCATTAAGACGGATCCGCAGGCGCTCGTCCTCGTGGGTATCGAGAACACGGGCCACATCGGAGATATGCAAATTGCTCTTATTATTATCAATCTGTGAGTAGACCGGCAAACTGCTCAGTTGATCCAGATTGTTAAATAAACCATTAACTCGGCTGGATAATTCACGATTAGAAAAATTAAGCCGCCCACCCGGATATTGTTTATTTTCTACCTGTATCGTATTACTTAAATCCGTAAAGCTCAGGCCATAATCCGCCATCCGTTTTTGATCCAGAATAACCTGAATTTCGCGGACGATACCACCACCCACTTCGGTGGAAGCCACGCCAGGCAGGTTCAGGAACCAGTTGGAAAACTGATAATCCACCCAGTCCCGTAATTCAATTGCATCACGAGTCCTGGAACTGACAGCGAACTCCAGGATTGGGATCTGCATGGGATCGCGTTTATAAATAGTGGGCGCTTCAATCGTATCTGGCAAAAAGCGTTTGGCTCGATCCAGTCGAGTACTGGCATCACGCAGAGCCGTGTCAATGTCAGTGCCATAGGGAAAGCTCAGGCTGACAGAGCTGCGTGTTTCATCGGTGGTGGATTGAATGGAAATAGCATTTTCGGTGATGGCCAGTTGTTCTTCGAGCTGGCGACTAATACGATCTTCCATGATTAAGGTAGGTACACCGGGATCAGTAATACGAACTCTTACTTCTGGATAGATGATATGGGGAAGTAGATCGATACCTAATCGATCCAGAGAAAACAGACCCACCATCACCACAGATAAAGCGAGCATAACGACACTGATTGGTCGCCTGATAGACCAGGCGGCCAGACCACCACTGCGTAGCCTTTGTTGTACCGACATCAGGGTGCCTTCTTTGTCACCGGATTCACGGCTTTGCCATCACGGAGCCCCTGAAAACCTTTGGTGACAACCTGATCACCTGGCTGCAGACCAGAAAGTACTTCAATCCGCTCACCCATGAGCAGACCGGTCTTGACTGGTGAGAAGGTAATTTTGTTTTCGGCATTAACCAGAAAAACAAACTCCCCCTGATTGTTATGCCGCAAAGCAGAGAAAGGCATGGTTAAACGCGGTGAGGTCTGGGTGCTTAACTGTACACGACAGAGTTGTCCCGGACGGGCACCAGCAATTGCTTCACTGATAATGACTTCAATCTTGCCCTGATGGGTACTGCTATCAATGGCTGGGTAAATTCGGTTGATAGTACCCGGCCAGAGTTTATCATCCAGGGCGTCAATACGAATGCTGACGGTATCGCCAGTCTTAAGCTGATTCAGTACTAGCTCAGATACGTCCAGTTCTATTTTGAGTTTGTCAGGATCAAAAATGCTTAGAAGATGACTGTGTACCGGAGCAACATCACCGGGTTCGACATGACGTTCACTAATGACACCTTTAAATGGTGCTTTGATACGAGTATATCCCAGCTGAGTTTCAATCAAGGTCACTTCCGCCTGCGCCAGCTCGACATTAGTTTGCGCACGGTTTAGTTCATCTTCCGAGGCCAGCTTGCGTGGCACTATTGATTTAAGACGTTTGTGATCCAGTTGGGTCTGTTTGAGTGAAGATCTGGCTTTATCAAACTGGCTTCGTAACAGACGATCATCAATTTCAACCAGTACATCATCTTTCTTAACACGATCTCCGGGATAGAACGGTAGCTTGATAATACGCCCGGATTCCTGATTAAAGACACGCACTTGTTGTACGGCCTGCAATATGCCAGTGACAATCTGGTTTGATTGTAAGGCTTCGCGAGTGACTTCTGCGGTTTCAACCAGGCTGGCTCCGCCATTTGGTTGAGAAGGGCGTTGCTGTTCGTCACTGCAAGCCGATATAAGGATAAATAAAATGACAGGAATTGACCTGCTGGTCAGAGGGACTTGGCTCATAAAGTAGCTGAACACGTTGGGCATAAGTAGCAATCTTTTTCTGCGAATAAAAACGAACAATTCAACTGATTTGAACAGGTAATAAACCGTACAATACCATTATCTGACAATGATTTAACGTCTTTTATCCTTAACTTTATTAAACTGCTCAAGTAAGCGCAAGCATGTGCTAATATCGGCATTTTCAACCAGTATTAGTCATTTATGAATCCACATCGTTACACCAGTGCACCGCAGGGTAATCGACTAGATCTGCAAAATCTTCGACGCCTGTTGCCCTATGTCTGGACATTCCGTGGCCGAGTACTGGTTGCGCTGATCTGTTTGATCCTTGCAAAAGTAGCCACTGTCGGCGTTCCTTTGTTGCTAAAAGAAATTGTAGATTCCCTCGATATATCAAAGACAGAAGTACTGGCGATTCCACTGGTGCTGTTCCTGATTTATGGTGCCTTGCGTCTGGCCAGCTCTCTATTTAATGAACTTCGTGATGCCGTCTTTGCCCGTGCTCGATATGGAGCCATGCGCCAATTATCCATGCAGGTACTCAAACATCTGCATGATCTGTCTCTGCGTTTTCATCTGGAACGACGTACGGGAAATATCTCCCGCGATCTTGAGCGCGGTGCCATGAGCATCAGTTCAATCCTCAATTACATGGTTTTTAATATTTTACCGACGACGGCGGAATTTACGCTGGTCGCCGTGATTCTCCTGGGTCGCTATGACATTGAGTTCACCATCATTACTTTTGGCACTGTGTTTGTTTATGTTGGATTCACGCTAGCGGTAACTGAATGGCGCATGCATTTTCGTCATACCATGAATGCCATGGACTCCAAGGCCAGCGGACAGGCGATTGATGGCCTGTTAAATTATGAAACCGTTAAGTACTTTAATAACGAAGCCTATGAACTGGAACGTTATAACCGTACCTTGAATGATTGGGAAGATGCTGCGGTAAAAAGTCAGACTTCGATGTCTTTATTAAATTTTGGCCAGGGTGTGATTATCGCTGTTGGTCTTACGTTGGTGATGATCTACGCAGGGCAGGGTGTCGTCGAAGGAAAAATGTCACTGGGCGATCTGGTGCTGGTCAATACCATGATGCTGCAGTTATTTATGCCATTAAGTTTCCTCGGCATTATCTATCGTATGCTCAAACATACCCTGGCGGATATGCAACTGGTATTAGAACTGCTTGATAAGGAAAATGAAGTCCCAGATAAACCAGATGCCAGAGAATTACAGGTGACCAATGGCGAAGTCAGTTTTGAGCATGTTAGCTTTGCCTATCAACAGGAACGTCCCATTATTCAGGATTTGAGTTTCACCATTAAACCGGGACAGAAGTTAGCCGTAGTGGGTTCATCCGGTGCCGGTAAATCCACACTCGCACGCTTACTGTTTCGTTTTTATGATGTTAACGAAGGACGCATTACCATTGATGGTCAGGCCATTAATGAAGTTACCCAGGCCAGCCTGCGGAAGATGATCGGTATCGTGCCACAGGATACGGTGCTGTTTAATGAATCCATTTATTACAACCTCGCTTATGCCAATCCTGAAGCCACACGGGAAGATGTTATCGAAGCCGCCAGGATGGCACACATCCATGAGATGATCGAATCCTTACCGGATGGTTATGATTCTATTGTCGGTGAGCGTGGTTTAAAGCTATCTGGCGGTGAGAAACAAAGGGTCGCCATTGCCCGTGTATTAATCAAGAACCCACCCATACTGGTCTTTGATGAAGCCACGTCCTCACTGGATTCAAAATCTGAAAAAGCTATTACCCAGTCATTAAAAGAAGTATCGCAACAGCATACTACCCTGGTCATTGCCCATCGCTTATCGACTATTATTGATGCCGATGAAATCCTGGTAATGGAGAATGGGCAAATTGTTGAGCGGGGCAATCACCAGAGCCTGTTACAGGCAAACAGTCTGTATACCCATATGTGGAATCTGCAACAGCAGGAAGAGCAGCAATAGGCGTAAAAATCCGCTCTGGGCAAATCAGCGCCAGCCATAAATAACTGTATTTGCAGGCTAAATTTGGCCTATAATGCGCACTCTTTATACATCCCCGGTCGTGAGCGCTTTCGCCTCCTGTCCAGTATTCATAGGTAACCTTTTTAAATGTCTGATATTCCTGATAGTTTCCAGTCGCTGGGACTGGCTGAGCCCATTCTACGCGCCATTGTCGAAGTGGGTTACGAGCAGCCTTCACCCATTCAGGCGGCCAGTATTCCACCCTTATTAGCCGGAAATGATATCCTCGGGCAGGCCCAGACAGGCACAGGTAAGACCGCCGCTTTCGCTTTACCCCTGTTATCTCGCATTGACCCAGATCGTCGCGAACCTCAGTTACTGGTGCTGGCACCAACTCGTGAGCTAGCCATTCAGGTAGCCGAAGCCTTCCAGCGTTATGCCCGTTATATGAAAGATTTTCATGTCCTGCCTGTCTATGGTGGACAGGGTTATGACCGCCAGTTACGCCAATTAAAACAGGGTGTCCAGGTTGTTGTCGGTACACCCGGTCGTGTTATGGATCACATTCGCCGTAAAACATTAAAGCTCGATAACTTGCAGGCGCTGGTTCTGGATGAAGCCGATGAAATGCTACGCATGGGTTTCATTGATGATGTGGAATGGATCCTTGAGCACACACCAGACACACGTCAAACAGCACTGTTCTCAGCAACGATGCCGTCGGTAATTAAAAAGGTCGCACAAAAGCATTTACGTGATCCCAAAGAAATCCGAATTAAATCACAAACGTCGACAGCCAAAACCATTCGTCAACGTTACTGGCAGGTCAGTGGCTTACATAAGCTGGATGCCTTAACGCGCATTATGGAAATGGAAAGCTTCGATGCGATGTTGATCTTTGTACGTACCAGGACAGCCACGGTTGAACTGGCCGAGAAACTGGCTGCGCGTGGTTATTCCTGTGACGCCTTAAATGGCGATATCCCGCAAAACCTGAGGGAAAAAGCAGTTGAAAAACTTAAAAACGGACAACTGGATATTCTGGTTGCTACCGATGTGGCCGCACGTGGATTAGACGTCGAACGTATTAGTCATGTTGTAAACTATGACATTCCTTATGATACCGAATCCTATGTTCATCGTATTGGCCGTACTGGTCGAGCAGGACGTACAGGCGATGCGATTTTATTTGTCGCACCGCGTGAGCAACGTTTATTAAGTGCCATTGAAAAAGCCACCAAGCAACCCATTGAACGGATGCAGCTACCTTCGGTTGTCGATGTTAACCTGCAACGTATCTCCAGGTTCAAACAGCGTATTACCGATACCTTAGCCAGCGATGATCTGGAATTATTTTATAATATGGTTAGCGAGTATCAACAGGACGAAGAAGTTGATCCTATCCAGATCGCCGCCGCACTGGCGCGCATGGTGCAGGGTAATGAACCGCTGTTAGTGACGGAAAAAGCACCCCGTCGTCAACGCGAAGATCGCGAGACACGCCGTGAATCGAGCAGAGATTCAGGTAGACGATCAGAACGCGAACGTAGACCAGAACGAGATCGAAAACGCTTTTCTGCTGACGATAAAGCGCAGCCATTAAAAGATTTCCCAGAAGTTGAAATGCAACGTTTTCGACTGGAAGTGGGTTATCAGAATGATGTGAAACCGGGCAATATTGTTGGTGCGATTGCCAACGAAGCTGAGATCGATAGTTGTTATATTGGCCATATCGAAATCTTCGAAGACTTCACAACTGTAGACTTACCAGATGGTATGCCGAAGGAAACTTTACAGGCCTTAAAGAAAGCCTATGTCTGTGGACAGAAACTGGATATCAAAGCCATTGGCGGATCAAGTTCCGGTGCAGCAAATAGAAAACCTCGTTCAAGCAAGCCAAGAAAAGAAGGTGAACGCGGAGGGCCAGGAGGCAAATCTGGTTCACGTCAGGGCAAGGGGCAAGGTAAAGGTAAAGGTCGGAGCGATAAGGGCGGCGCGGGTAAAAAGTCAAAGCCACGTGCAGCCAGCAAGACAAAAACGGGAAAAAAACCACCTACTAAATAAGCATTATTGGTTACAAGGTTTTTTATTGAATACCCAGCAATAGCACATTAAATTGATCAGGGTTATAATTCTGATCAGTTTAATTAACCACGTTTTAAAGAGTAAATCACTATGTCAGAAGATATCAAAGCAGAAGTCGAAGCCATGTTGTCCAACAGTAGTTGTGCAGCCAGTGAACCCTTTGCGCTGAGAGTGATTGGCGATAGCATGGAGCCGGAATTTAAAGATGGTACTATTATAGTAATTGATCCAAACGGACTGGTTCGTGATGAAGCTTATGTCGTTGCCTTAATCGAAAGTGGATACACGCTACGTCAGGTAAAGATGGAAGGGGATAGTTATTTCATCGAACCTTTAAATCCCGACTACATGCATGAACGTCAGCAAGTGAATCTGGATCAGATCAAGGGTATCGTTGCCCAGCAAGCGGCACCAAATGGCAATCGTAAACAACGTAAAAACTACAACCAGTAGCATTACCAGGAATCAAAAAATATGACTGTTAATCAAAATGAGAAGTACGATTATTACACTAAAGTAGCATGGACTATCTACTCTTTAACTGCCGTCGTTCTTGCCGCTGTTTTGGTATTATTTGTCGCTGAAGACAATGAAGAAATGTTTTTCTATGGGATGATGACTATAGCTGGAGCTTATGTTTTGAGACCAAATGAAAAAATTATGAGCAAGCAAATCTTAAGGTTTACTGGCATTTCTAAAATCACTGAGGAAGAATAAACTGCTATATAACAAACAATGCGCCGAGTGGGGTCAGAAGAAACTTTATAAAAGATATACGATATCAATCAAGTTTTTCAAAGAGCATAATGAAGATTATGGTTATACTAACTTTATTATGAGAGCAATCTAACCAGAATAGACTATTAATAACAAACTCAGTTAACCACAGAGGTATTAATGGATACTCTTGTTACAGCTGAATGGTTAAGCCAGCATTTAAATGATCCGGATCTGGTATTACTCGACTGCTGCATATTCTGGACGAACGTGAACACTGATTCTGGCGCATCATGAACACCCATTCTGCTCCATCGTGAACACCCATTCTGGTGGGAACGTGAACACT
>JAPHRJ010000137.1 GCA_026196045.1 Gammaproteobacteria bacterium | reverse complement strand
CCACATAATCCAATATCCTCGATGTTCGCACTCAACAGAACTCGACCCAAACTTGCTCATAAAATCCATTCGCTCAAACAGCGTCTCGTCTTATCCGTTTCGTACTGCGCGTCTCGGCTGCGCCTAACGGGGATGAAAACCGTAGTAGATAGAAAGAGGGAACTACATTTATTTAATCGTTTGATACTCTTGATAGTTGATTACAATTGGCAATATAGCCACCGCTGGTATAAAGTCTAACGCCGTTCTGTTATTTGTCTCTCTTGCTTCTAACCGCACGTTTTTTCGAATGTATCTGTGCCGCTCCGGCACTCCCCGTATTGCGCAAAGGTGTAAAGGAGAAATGTTATGGAAGGTATAAGTGATCTTAAAATCATCGGTATCGATGAAAGGCGACCACCGAAAATCAGAAAGGAGCCTTATATTGATATTATTTTCCAGTTATCCCATCAGGCCCCGGCTGACTGGTGTCGAGACTTCAATGCTCTGCTGGCAAAACATCCCTCCACACCCAAAATAAAAGAGAAGCAAGGACTTTATATTGAAGCCTGGGTCAGAACACCGGGTGATATTGTCACCTTTCTGGATCAACTCAAGGACAAGGTTACAGAGTGCAGTCGCGAGTATATCGAACGCGTGGAACGTTCTATTCGCAATGCTGGTAACTCTAATGCATCGTTGGCGCAGGAAGGGGGAGAGCAGGGTCGTTTGAATCGGATTATTGCAGAACTGAATTATGATGTTCCGGAGAAGTAAGTTATTCATACGAAGCCTCTCCATCAGTATTTCAAGTGGTCTGGCCCCTTGATAGTTGATTACTTAGGAGTCTTTTATAACCAGCACAACTTCATCAATCACCTGGCGTTTTATAGCCAAGTGATTATGAGATGATGAATGTTGCTTAACCAGGTGTACGGAAAAACAAGTGTATTCCAGACCACATTTTTCTAAAGTAGTCTGTCCCAGATTTTCCTATCGGTTATAGCCGGGAGGTGCTGGATAAGCACCGGGTTGACCGTAGTAGCCATTCGGTGCGGCATAACCCTGAGGTACACCATAACCATTAGGCCCTGCGCCATAGCCTGGAGGTGGGTAACCACCCGGTGCGCCAAAACCCGCTGGTGCATAGCCGCGATTATTGTATGGATTACCGTAACCGTAACCGTTACTTCGGCTATTTCCGTAACCGTTACCATTGCCCCGGCCATTTCCGTAGCCATTGCCATTACCGCTCATGCTAAAGCCGAAACTGCCATTGCCGCTGCCGTTACCATTGGAGGATCCGTAGTTGTTACCATTGCCTGAACCATTTCCCCAGGCGTAGGCATTACTGAAACTCGCAAGTGTGATAGCCGCACCGATGAGGCTGAGTTTGATTGTCATTTTCATGTGCTTTTCCTTTGTTTTGGATAAATCGTCTGTAGTGCTTGTGTTCTTGGCCGAACGACAAATGCAGCAAGGTTTAATGGTATGACGATATCCAATACTTCGGATCGCAGATCAGGAAGCCACTGAAGATGTTATGCGGTTAGTTGTAACCTATATGCTTTGAGTGTAACAGGTATGGGCAATAAATATTCATAAAAAACTCATATATTGATTTTTGATGACGTTTTTGCGGAGAATAAACAGGGCAAGCCTGGCTTTTACCTGGCATTGCTTAGCCTGTTTTTTTTTTAAAAGCTTTTCTTTTACGGGACTTCCTTCGGTTGCGCCAATCACACCATTATATGGCTGTGGGCGGCTTACTTTTATGCAATAGCGTAGTTCCGTAGGTTGGGCGGAGGAACGAAGCCCAACATTTATTTCAAGTGGTCTGACCCCTTGATTTTTGTGTTATTTATAGATTTGATTTAGGGGTATAAACTTAATGGGTAAAGTGTAGTGGGTTGGCTTTATGCGTTGTTATTTTATAAAAGTTTACTTGGTAGGGTGGGCACGTTGTGTGCCCACGCTGAATTATATAAAAGCTTCCGCCCCGCCATTACATGGCTGTGGGCGGGTTACTTTCTTGTGGTGACAAGAAAGTAACCAAAGAAACACTCCCGAAGGCTTGTTGGATTATGTGTCCACATAATCCAATACCCTCGATGCTCGTGCTCAACGGGACTCGACGCAAACTCGCTCGTAAAAACACTCGCTCAAACAACGTCTCGTCTTATCCGTTGAGCACTGCGCGTCTCGGCGGCGCCTAACGGGGGTGAAAACCGTAACAGATGGATAGGGGAATAAGATAAAAGTAACTTCAAGGTAAATAGTTAAAAGAAGATCACTCAGCCCCCTTAATTGAACTTGTTCTGTGTGATTTTATTTTTTTCGTAAAATATATTGATTATCTTGTGCATACAAATGACAATCCAAAGCTTGTGCTCTCCATCGGTTTTGTAATGGAGGCTCTAGATTTTTATTTTGTTCCGCACTTTTTGCGATATTATTGAGCTCATCTTCTAAATTTTCTTGTTTGGGTGCTCTCTTTAAAAAACTACCTTTTGGCTGAATTTTATCAGCTCTAAATAATACTTTCGGACCGCTGCCAGGAATATTACGTTTTGCTGGTGCTATTCTATTTGTATATTCACCCAGCTTTCCAATTAATGATTTGTGAAACTTATTACCAAGAAATGCTGCTGTAGATACAATATCACCTATGGAACTAATATTTGGATGTAATGTTAACGCGTCAAGTAGCATTTTTTTAATACTTGCGGCATCACAACCTTGTAACCAATAAAAGGCTGGCACCCCTGTGAGCAAGCTGAATTTTGCGGTATTTAGTTTTTGTTCTGTTGATAAGTTAGTAGAGCTCCTCTCTTTATACCATTTCCATGTTATTGCTGCTGTGGGTAGTGCCTCATGTTCTCGTTCATTCATAGCGATCCAGCCCATTATTTCTTGATCTATTGTTTCTGGTGATACTGTAAAACTCATACCCTTAACTGGAATCGCATCAGGTGCGGCTTCAACTATAAATTTATTATGTTCTCCATTTGTTTGATCTTCACTTACAATAAAGACTTCACTATTTTGTGGTGCTTCTACAACCCTCGCGATTTTATCTAATAAAGAATTATTAAAATAAGAAATTCGTCTATTTATAATGTCATCAAGGTCTCGAGCATCCATCAGATGGTTGCCGGCGCTACGGCGCACATATGTTGTACCATTTTTGAGAACTGTTTTATCTTTTCCGCTGGGAAAAGTGAATGATGCATCCTTTATAATTATATGTGTTTTGTCTAATGCAGGCGGTATAAATACTACAACAAAATCTTTATTGTCCTCTTGAATTTGTTTGCATCGAATTAACTGTATGTGTGGTTCTATAAACCTATTTACTTTTTGAATTATATTGTTTGCGTCTCTAACTATTATCAATGCATCATCAACAAGACCCACCTTATCGAAAGTTCCATCCTTTACACCAAAAATGAGATAACCACCAAACGTGTTTGAGTACGCCAATATATCTTTTGTTATTTCCAGCCATTCACGTTCTTCGTTATCAAATGAAAGTTTAAAATCAACTAGTGTGTCTTCTTCTTGATACTTCATCAAGAATTCAGAAGCCTCATCTGATAAAGGATTATCTGATGCGATGTATTCTTTTATACTATTTGACATATTTTAGTATGTTGATGCTGTTATTTAGTCCAATAACTACCCCTTTCACGTATCCTCCTTATCATATCTCACAATATGTTTAGACAGAATGTGTATATGTAGATATGTGCCTAGATATAGACACAAATGAATAGAAGCAGGCATTTACTTCCATATACAGACACTCCATTTTTAATAAGCATAGCCCTGAAAGGGTTATGATGCAATTCTACGGGATAGCTAAATATTATTTTTAGAAAGACGCTTCAGAAATAAAATGCATTTTCTTAGCCGTGGAAGGATGAGCAAAACAAAGTTCTGACGCATGTAGTAATAATCGATCTGATTTATTCACAACGGTTGGACTGGCATAAAGTCGATCACCGAGTATGGCATGTCCTAGAGACAGCATATGCACTCGAAGTTGATGACTACGGCCTGTGACCGGTTTGAGCTCTATACGTGTGGTGTTTGTCTTAGCATCGTAGCCAAGCACTGTGTAGCGTGTGACAGATGGCTTGCCGATTTCATAATCCACTTTCTGCTTTGGACGATTGGGCCAGTCGGTGATTAATGGCAGATCAATTTCGCCTGTTTCATTTGTGATTTGACCATCGACAATCGCAGTATAGGTTTTGTTAACCTGTCTGTCCTGAAACAACATACTTAGCTGGCGATGCATTCCTTTGTTTAATGCCATCACCATAATTCCCGAAGTCGCCATGTCGAGGCGATGTACGATTAATGCATCGGGGAATTGATTTTGTACTCGGGTAGCAAGACAGTCTTTGAGTTCACTGGTTCTTCCTGGAACGGATAATAAGTCAGCTGGCTTGTTGACGACCAGTAAGTGCTGATCCTGAAATAAAATATCCAGGCCGGTATCAGGGGGTGGGGAATAATTCATTTACTTACAGTGGTTAATAAAACAGTACCGTAGGTTGGATTGAATAACATAAAGCCCAACAGATAAAAATTTAAGGAAGCTCTGATTAATTCCGTTTGCCATGAGCCCTTCGGCTTCGCTCAGGAAAGCCTTGTCGAAGGGTTTAACACGTAACACAATGATTTTAAGATAGTTCCCGTTCATGGTTCGACAAGCTCACCACGAACGGGGGGAATTAATCAGAGCTTCCTTAAATATTAATCCCTTTGATCCTCTCCATCGCTTCAACATAAGCTTCCTCTGTAATCACATTTTCTTCTTTTAAACGAGCGAGTTCCTGTTGTTCCATTTCCATCATGTGCTTTTTATCGAGGTTGATGTCCTGGCTGGATACCAGAATACGAGTTCTGAGTTCATCAGAAAAATGTCGAAAGTCTTCTTTATTAGGTTTGTTATGAAAGAGTCGTAAGAGGGTGCAGTTACCATAGCGACTACGAAACTCCATGACATTGGGTGAGTGATAAATAAACGAAATCAAAAAGCCTATCGTGAACAGAATGAGAACTACGATAAAGGGCAATAGTTTGGACAGGGTGGGCTGATCGTAATTTAAAATCAGAAAAACAAAATAGACCAGTGTGGTAAAGGCAAAGTAGCCGGTAGCAAATAACCAGCGTTTTGAAAACTGGCGATGGTGTACTGGCCAGGGTTGTAACAGGGAGAGGTTAAGATGGTAGCTGCGTTTACCGAGCAGATTCTGGCGTCGGGCTTTGATGAATTGTTCATTATAAATTTCAAACGTGCGTACTTCGCCATTGCTGTTTGATTGCTGCGTCAGGCGGCTGTTGACCTTGTTTTCCTGTTGTTGATTCATAAGGTAAAGACTTACTATTTATAATTTTTAACTAGCATAGCGTATAAACGTTTTTTTTTCTGTGTCTGGATAAAGAAAGGCCAATTCCCTCATCAAAATAAATGGAATAAAAATCCCTGCTTCTGCATCTTTACTGTTTAAGGTACTATCTGCACCCTGTTACTGGGGTATAAACACCAGCAGGGTTTATTAAGGTTTCTTTATTAGTGAATCCGAGTAATGCGCCTTACAGGCATATATAATGTGTTGATTTTTCACGATTAAATGAATCACAGGCATTTCTCGGCAGCATTAATATTCATGGATGAACAACAACATAAAAATAAGAATAAAAAAGTGCCAGGGTGGCCAGGTATTTTGTAGTAATCGCTTTGACTCTAGTTAGAGGAGAAATATATGTCTTTGAATCGTCGTGAATTTATTCAGATGATGAGTATGGCCGCCGCCGCAGGTATGTTACCGGGCTGCAAAGACAACACAATGGGTGCTGGTGCCAGCAGCGCTAAAGCTCCCCGTGATACTTATGATGTTCCCCAGTTCGGAAATGTGACTTTGATGCACTTTACCGACTGCCACGCACAATTATTGCCCATTTATTTTCGTGAACCCAGCGTGAACCTTGGCGTTGGTGAAGCGTTCGGTCGCCCACCTCATCTGGTTGGTGAAAAGTTGTTAAATCATTTCGGAATTGAGAAGGGCACACTGGCGGCGCATGCCTTCAGTTACCTGGATTTTAGTGAGGCTGCCAGGACCTACGGTAAGGTCGGTGGCTTTGCCCATATGCAGACGCTGATTAAACGCATTCGTACCGATCATGGTGCCAACAAGACAATGTTGCTGGATGGCGGTGATACCTGGCAGGGTTCAGGCACGTCTTACTGGACTCGTGGCGATGACATGGTTCAGGCCTGTAATAAACTCGGTGTTGATGTGATGACGGGCCACTGGGAATTCACCTATCGTGATGAAGAAGTGATCAAGAACATCAACAATTTTAAAGGTGAGTTTGTCTGTCAGAACGTTTCTGTCACCGAAGATGCGGCCTTTGATTATCGCTTTTCAGATTTCGATGGTTTTAACGAAGATAGCATGCATGCTTTCAAACCTTATATTATTAAGGAATTAAACGGTGTGCGTGTCGCGGTCATTGGTCAGGCCTTTCCCTATACGCCGATAGCCAATCCTCGTCGTTTCATTCCTGACTGGACTTTTGGTATTAAAGACGAAGCCATGCAGGCCATGGTGGATCAAGTTCGTGAAAATGAAAAACCCGATGTGGTCGTTGTTCTGTCGCACAACGGTATGGATGTCGATATTAAAATGGCATCCCGTGTTACCGGCATTGATGCGATTTTTGGTGGTCATACCCATGATGGTGTACCTGCTCCACTCAAGATTAAAAACGACGGTGGTACAACGCTGGTGACTAATGCCGGTTCTAACGGTAAGTTCCTCGGTGTTATGCAGTTTGATGTGCGTAACGGCAAGATACAGGATTATCGTTATAAGCTGTTACCGATATTCTCTAATTTGATTGAGCCGGATGCAGACATGACGGCTTATATTAATGATGTTCGTAAGCCTCACCTGAAAACATTGAACGAAGAACTCGCAATTGCTGATAGCGAGCTTTATCGTCGTGGTAACTTCAATGGTACTTTCGATCAGGTCATTTGTGATGCCTTGCGTGCCGTTGGTGGTGCGCAGATTTCCCTGTCTCCAGGCTTTCGCTGGGGAACTTCAGTTCTTCCTGGACAGGCTATTACTATGGACAACGTGATGGATCAGACTTCCATTACTTATCCTGAAACCTATGTTCGGGAAATGAGTGGTCAGACGATCAAGGATATTCTGGAAGACGTGGCCGATAATCTGTTCAACCTGGATCCTTATTACCAGCAGGGCGGTGATATGGTTCGTGTTGGTGGTCTGGATTATACGATTGATCCTATGCAGACTATCGGTAAGCGTATTACGGATATGCGTCTGGATGATGGTACTGCCATTGACGCGTCTAAACATTATAGCGTTGCAGGCTGGGCAACCGTTGGTGAAGAAGCACCGGGTAAACCTGTCTGGGACGTGGTGGCTGAATACCTGCGTGATGAGAAAACAATTTCTATCAAGAAACTCAATACGCCAAAAATTCTTAATGTTAAAGACAATCCGGGTATTGCCTGAGTTAGCTTGCACTACTCAGTTGAGTAACCTAAAAAAGGGAAGCCATGGCTTCCCTTTTTTATTAGCTGTTATTTGTATCCGAATATTCTAAACCTCGGCACCCAGTTGCCTGGCCAGGGCCGCACGTAACCTGGAGTCATCATCAGTCACATTCATCCAGTCACCAGCTTCATGAATAATCAGCTGACCAAGAAATTCCACATGATCAGATTCAGCATTTAAAGCTGGAATGTAGCCATACTCAGTCCCACCATTGTCCATAAACAGTTGTCGGTTCTGCATATCAATTTCTTCCAGTGTTTCCAGACAATCAGCCGAAAAGCCGGGGCAAATAATCTGTACGGAAGTGTCTTTTCTTTTGGCCAGTTCAATCAGGGTTTCATCGGTATAAGGTTTGAGCCATTCTTCTCGGCCCACTCGCGACTGGAAACTAATATGCCATTGTGATTTTGCCAGTCCCAGTTTTTCGGCAACTAGACGTGCCGTTTTCTGGCAGTGGCAGAAATAGGGATCACCGGCAAGCAGGTAACGTTTGGGCAAGCCATGAAAGGAAAACAGCAGAATATCGGCATCACCCTGACTTTCTCGGTAGTTCTTTACGCTATTAGCGAGGCTGTCTATATAACCGGGGTGATCGTGATATTGCGTGATCATTCGTAAGGCCGGTAGACGTCGCCATTGCATCAGTTCTTTAGCAATCGCATCAAAGCTGGAAGCCGTGGTAGTAGCTGAATATTGAGGATAAAGCGGTAAAACAACCAGCCGATCAATATTGGCTTCGAGCAGTCGTTCTAGCGCAGAAGCAATAGAAGGATTGCCATAACGCATTCCAAACTCGACGACCACGTTGCCTTTCGTCTGGCTTTTTAGTTGTCGTTCAACCAGACGGGTTTGTTCACGAGTAATCTGGAGCAGGGGTGAACCGTGTTCAGTCCAGATGGCCTTATAGGCATGGCTGATCCTGGCAGGACGAATACGCAAAATAACGCCGTGCAGAATTAGTTTCCATAACCAGCGCGGTATTTCAATAACGCGTGGGTCACTGAGAAACTCGGCCAGATAACGACGAATTGCCGACGGTGTTGGTTCATCCGGTGTGCCTAAATTAACAAGCAGGATGCCGGTCGCATTTTTTTTATCATGCCGAAATTCAGGGTTACTACGAAAGCGGATCATAACTTCTTTCTCGTGAAAATATGGCTAATCGAATTATCTCTGACTTTATCATAAAGCAAAACGGGTTTGTTGTTTCTTTCGTCAATGGATCACAACGGACTGGTTAGTTAGAGGAACACATGCTATCAATATGTACTTGATGACATAGATAAAGGAAAGATAATGCGTGGTGTATTTCTGGACTGGAAAAGTCTTGATCGAAATGACCTGGATAAAACGGTTATAGAGCAGGGGCTGGATGAGCTGGAATTATTTCCTGAAACCAGCCCGGAACAGGCAGGTGCTCGGATTGCCGGGGCGGATGTGGTCATTAGTAATAAAGTGGTGCTGGATGCCCAAATATTACAACAGGCAAAAAAACTGAAACTCATCTGTGTTGCAGCCACGGGTTACAATAATATCGATCTAGATACCGCCAGATCATTAGGTATCGTCGTGTGTAATGTCCGTGCCTATGCCACCCCTTCTGTTGCACAACATGTGTTTATGTTGTTGCTTAATTTGTATCGGAGTTTTTCATCTTACCAGCAGGCCGTTCAATCTGGTCAGTGGTCTAATAGCCATCAGTTCTGTCTACTGGATTTTCCCATTAACGAGTTGTCTGGAAAAACCATAGGGATTATTGGTTATGGTGAATTAGGTCAGGCTGTTGCCAGATTAGCCGAGGCATTCGGCATGTCTGTTTTAATCGCCAAACGTAACTCTGAGGATACACGCCCGGATAGAACTGAATTATCTGTCCTGTTAGCGCAGGCGGATGTGATTACCTTGCACTGTCCTTTAACAGAGTCCAATCAAGATATGATTAGTAAAAAAGAACTGGCATTAATGAAACCAGAGGCCGTGTTGATCAATGCAGCTCGTGGTGGTCTGGTGAATGAACAGGCGCTGGCCGATGCTTTGATACAAAAACAGATTGCGGCCGCGGCTGTGGATGTGCTGTCTAAAGAACCACCCGACAAGGATAATCCTTTGCTCACATTGAACATGCCTAACCTGATTGTGACTCCACATATTGCCTGGGCCAGTCGTGAGTCGCGCCAACGCATGGTGGAAATGATTGCCGATAATATCAACGCCTATTCAACGGGTACACCGGTTAACCAACTTTAGCCCGTGATTGTTTTTTGCATGTCGGTTTGTGAACGTGTTCACGATTGGCGATCTTTTTGCTCCACATGCTTGTAAAAAAGAGTAATCTTGTCCGGTCATATAACCAGTTTGACTATAAGAGGAAGGGAATATGAGAAAAATTATTAGTAGTGTGCTTTTTATTATGAGCAGTGTTTCAGTTCAACATGCCATAGCTGAGGAAGGCATGACGAATATGCAACATGAGGATGCCATGATGCAGCAGCAAATGCAGGCCACTGAAACTGAAGCGATGGCGGATGAAACTGTAACGGCTGAACCAATGGCCACTGAAGAAATGACCACAGAATCAATGACAGGCGATGCTCCTGCTGATCTGGAAGGCTTTTCTCGTGGTAGCGTTGTGCGTTCTATCTTTACTTCTGCGATTGCCGATCGCGAACCGACGGATAAAGTTAAAGAGCTGACAAATGTAAATGATAAAATTATTTACTACACCGAGCTACGTGACATGACTGGACAAAAAGCCATACATCGTTGGGAATACAATGGTGAAGTGATGGCTGAAGTGGAATTTAATGTGCAGGGACCACGCTGGCGTATATGGTCAAGCAAAAGCTTTGTGCCTGGCTGGACGGGTGAATGGAAAGTCTCTGTTTTAAATGGTGCGAATGAAGTGATTTCAGAAGATATTCTGAATTATGTGAATGCCGAAGAGGCTGTCACTGGAAATTAACTGTAAGACCGTTTCTTATCCCCACTTGTCTATGACAAGTTTTGCCCCTGTCTTGCAGGGGCTTTTTTATGCCGGATAATTTATTTTCTAGCCATCTATTTTTTTGTATTTAATACGATGGGGTTGATCGCTATCATCACCCAGACGACGTTTTTTATCTTCCTCATAATCCGCGTAGTTACCTTCAAACCAGGTGACCTGACTGTCACCTTCAAAAGCCAGAATATGTGTGGCGATACGATCCAGGAACCAGCGATCATGTGAGATCACAATGGCACAACCGGGGAAGGCCAGCAGCGCCTCTTCCAGTGCACGCAAGGTTTCCACATCCAGATCATTACTGGGTTCATCAAGCATCAACAGGTTGCCGCCACTTTTAAGCAGCTTGGCCAGATGCACACGGTTGCGTTCACCACCAGACAGATCGCCAACTCGTTTTTGCTGGTCACTGCCTTTGAAGTTGAAGCGACCGACATAAGTTCGAGAAGGGATCTCATAATTGCCAATAGTAATGATATCCTGCTCGTCCGAAATTTCCTGCCATACAGTCCTGTCATCATCGAGGCTATCGCGACTCTGATCGACACAGGCCAGTTTCACGGTTTCACCGATACGCATGGTGCCGCTGTCCGGTTGTTCCTGTCCCATGATGATGCGGAATAGCGTGGTTTTACCCGCACCGTTTGGACCAATAACACCGACAATGCCACCTTTGGGAAGATTGAAATTCAAATCTTCATAGAACATGCGATCACCAAAACTTTTACTGATGTTCTGGGCTTCAATCACCAGGTCGCCCAGGCGTGGGCCGGGTGGAATATACAGATCCTGGGTTTCGTTGCGCTTCTGGAAATCCTGCGAAGCCAGTTCTTCATAACGGGCCAGACGTGCCTTGCTTTTGGCATGACGACCTTTGGGATTACTGCGTACCCATTCCAGCTCATGTTTCATGGCTTTCATACGGGCATTTTCCTGTTTCTCTTCAATTTCCAGCCGCTGTCCCTTTTGCTCCAGCCAGGATGAATAATTACCTTCCCAGGGAATTCCGTGGCCACGATCCAGTTCCAGAATCCAGCCGGCGACATTATCGAGGAAATAGCGATCATGGGTGATGGCTACCACGGTTCCCTGGAAGTCATGCAGGAAGCGTTCGAGCCAGGCGACAGATTCGGCATCGAGATGGTTGGTCGGTTCGTCGAGCAGCAACATGTCCGGGCTGGACAGTAACAGACGACAGAGGGCGACACGGCGTCGTTCACCCCCGGAAAGCTTGCTGACATCGGCATCCCAGGGCGGCAGGCGCAGGGCATCGGCCGCGACTTCCAGTGTGCGTTCCAGATTATGGCCATCAGAGGCCTGAATCAGGTTTTCCAGCTGTGCCTGTTCGGCGGCGAGGGCATCAAAATCTGCATCTGCCTCGGCGTAAGCAGCATAGACCTCATCGAGTCGGGTCAGGGCATCTTTAATGTGGCCCAGGGCTTCTTCCACATTTCCGCGAACGTCCTTGCTTTCATCCAGTGCCGGTTCCTGCGGCAGGTAGCCGATATTAATACCGGCTTGAGGGCGAGCCTCACCTTCGAATTCCTTATCCACACCGGCCATGATGCGCAGCAGAGTAGATTTACCCGCACCATTGAGGCCCAGAACACCAATTTTGGCACCAGGAAAAAAGGAGAGAGAAATGTCTTTCAAAATCGTACGCTTGGGAGGCACGATCTTGGAAACCTGGTTCATTGTATAAATATATTGGGCCATAGTATTCCAGTCGTAATTTGGTTGATTCCGTTATGAGTAAGTTCAGTTGTAGCGGCATTTTACCGGGTATTGCCGGGGTTAAACAATTATCCATGCTTACTATATTGATATTGATTAAATAGTTAAAGTTCAGCCACTTCTGACCGATTTATTACCACATGGAAACAGGTCAAGAACAGGAATTTATTGGTGAATTCCAGGGGCCTGAATCCAGTATCAAAGCAGGTGTAGTCAATCCATGTTAAATCGAAAACCCAGTATTCTCCGTCGTTTGTTTTTTATGTTCCTTGGATTAGGTCTTGGTATGGGGATCGTGTTTCCCTTTTATGCCCAGTTCTTTGTGGAATGGAAACCGGGCATGTATGCATGGTTTTTTGTCGGTTGTGTGATTGCCGGGGCAAGTATTGGGCTGGCAAATTTCGCTCTGGTCAAAGTGATTTTGTTACGACGCCTGAGTCAGGTTTCGGAAGTGGCCAATTCAATTGGTAACAGGGATTTAACCCACCATTGTGCGATAGAAAGTGACGATGTAGTAGGCAACATCATTGATAGCTTCAACCAGATGACAAGCAACTTAAGAGATATCATCAACAAGATTAATACTAATTCAGATCGTCTGGGACAGGCGGCCAATGAAATGGATGAAGTTACTGAACGGGCTAATGCCGGTACGATTGAAGAGCAGCAAAAGGTACAGGAAGTACTGGTTTCCATGCAAACCATGTCTGCAATGGCAGAAGATGTCTCTCATCATACTAGTGCAACAGCTACTTCTTCACAGGAAGCCGATAGCCAGGCCAGCAAGGCCAACCAGGTGGTAAAAGAAGCCATGTCGGCGGTGAATTCTCTGGCCGAGACGATGTCTGATGCGGCACAGGTCAGCGCCAATCTGGAAAAAGAAAGTAAGAACATTGGTGGTGTGCTAACAGTGATTAATGATATTGCCGAGCAAACTAACCTTTTGGCATTGAATGCCGCCATTGAGGCCGCGCGTGCGGGTGATCAGGGTCGGGGTTTTGCCGTAGTGGCCGATGAAGTGCGTACCCTGGCAACCCGGACCCAAAGTTCAACTGGTGAGATTAGTCAGATGATTGACCGTTTACAGGCTGGCTCACATGATGCGGTGAAAGCAATGGAGCAGGGACACCAACAGGCACAGAAAGGTGTGGAATATACGGAAATGGCGGTGGCGGCATTAACTGAGATCGCCAATGCAGTAACGAATATCACCAGCATGACAGAACAAATTGCACATGCCTCAACAGAACAGAATAGTCTGGTCGAGTCGGTTAATCAGCATGTCGATGGTATTAACCGGGTAAGCCAGCATTCTTCCGATAATGTGCAGAAGGTACTGGCTGCGAGTAATGAAATTTCCGCCATGGCGGAAGAACTTAACCATCTGGTCGCTGATTTTAGAGTTTAAGTCATGTTATGTCATGCCGGGTAACTGGCATGACATTATAGAATAACAATGTAGCGTCATATCAACTTTCTCAACTTGAAGCCTTGGCAGGTAGCCCCCATAAATATCTATATTGTATTGTTATCATGGCCTGTTATGATGACGGTATCTATAATCTTTCAAGGGATTATTCAATGTTTAAGCTTCGTCAGTATCAAATTTTTTCACCCCTCGTATTGCTGTTATTTATATTGGCCTCACCCAGTCTTAAAGCTGAAGCATTAGCGTTAGCCGTGGTTGAACATAAACTGGTTTCTGAGGAACGTGTGCTTGATGGTGTTATTGAAGCTATTCATAAAGCCACGGTATCAGCGCAGACTTCTGGACGTGTGACCAAAATTTATTTTGATGTCGATGACTATGTGAATAAAGGTGACGTGTTGTTACGCCTGCGGGATAAAGAACAACGTGCCAACCTGAATGCGGCTAAAGCCCAATTTGCTCAGGCAGACGCGGAACTTAAACGTGTTAAAGAAGTATATGCGAAAAAATTAATTGCCAGGGCTGCACTGGATAAGGCCGAAGCCGATTATGAAGCTAGCCGTGCTCGTGTGGAACAGGCCGAGGAGAATCTGGAACATACCGTCGTGCGTGCACCTTATAGCGGCATTGTTGTACAACGACATGTTGAAGTCGGTGAGACCGCGCGACCCGGTATGGCTTTATTCACAGGTTTATCACTGGAGTCATTACGTGCTGCGGTTAACCTGCCACAGGGCTTGATTAATATTGTTCGTGAACATAAACGTGCAAGAGTGTTATCTATTACAGATAAATCCAAAAGCATTGAAGCGACATCTATGACGATTAGTCCCTATGCCGATCCCAATAGTCATACTTTCCTGATTCGTATTAATTTATCCAGCGGTAGTCATGCACTGT
Source organism: Gammaproteobacteria bacterium (assembly GCA_026196045.1). Lineage (GTDB taxonomy): Bacteria > Pseudomonadota > Gammaproteobacteria > UBA6429 > Thiohalophilaceae > JAPHRJ01. Next base: position 4,131 of record JAPHRJ010000137.1, on the reverse strand, counting down.
ATCCCGGTATGGCTGTAAAAGTCGCTTTTGTTACCCGAGAAGTTGAAAAGCGTGTTGTACCTATTTCAGCAGTGGCTCACCGCAGTGAAGTTAGTGCCGTGTATGTGATGAATGAGGACAAGAAAATTAGCTTGCGTCAGGTGCGTGTTGGACATCGCGTGAACGCAGACACGGTAGAAATTCTGGCCGGCCTGGATGTGGGTGAAACAATTGCACTGGATCCCGTTGCAGCGGCCGCCTTCTTTAAAGAACAGGTTAAAAAGTAATGGCCGATAAGCCAAAACTGGGAATATCAGGCGGCACGGCCCGCTTTTTTATGAATTCTGAAATCACGCCTTTACTGGCTGTGTTTGGTTTCCTGCTGGGTGTGTTTGCTGTGATGATCACGCCACGTGAAGAAGAACCTCAGATCAATGTCACTTTCGCCAATGTCTTTATTTCTTTTCCCGGTGCTTCCGCCAAAGAGGTAGAAGAACTGGTCAGTACTCCCGCCGAACAAATCCTGTCAGAAATTGAAGGGCTTAAACATGTGTATTCGGTTTCCAAACCGGGTATGGCGGTGTTTACGGTACAGTTTAAAGTGGGTGAAGATCGCACCCAGGCCATTGTTAGACTTTATAATGCAATCTATTCAAATCAGGACTGGTTGCCGCCAGGCCTGGGAGTTGGGCAACCCATTATCAAACCCAAGGGGATTGATGATGTTCCTGTTGTGACTCTGACATTATGGTCTGAAAATGAGAACAAGGGTGGACATGAACTGAAGCAGGTTGCCCATGCCATTGAAGCTGAATTAAAACGTGTTCCCGGTACCCGTGATATTTATACCCTGGGCGGGCCTGAAGACGTGGTTCATGTTCTATTAGATGCTGCTGCTCTGGCGGCCTATAACCTGTCTATTGATGATTTACGCAATACGTTACAGCTTAGTAATGTTTCACGTCAGTCTGGTTTCATGGTTCAGAATAATCGTGAGCTTACGGTGCAGACGGGAGTATTTTTAAGTTCGGTTGAAGAAATACTTGATCTGATTGTTGGTGTACATGGTGATAAACCTGTTTATCTGCGTGATGTTGCTGAGATCAAACGCGGCCCCGATCAACCGGAACAGTATACCTGGCTGGGAACCGGACCCGCGGCCAGTACCAAAGGTATAGCCGCCCAGGGAGAGTTCCCCTCGGTAACACTGGCGGTTGCTAAACAACCGGGAACCAATGCAGTTGACATTGCTAATCAGATTATTCAGCGTGTTGAACAGGTTAAAGGGATTTTTATTCCAGATGATGTGCATGTGACTGTAACGCGTAACTATGGCGAAACAGCCAATGCCAAATCACAACAACTGATCGGTAAACTGATTTTTGCAACGGGCTTTGTTGTCCTGCTGGTATTAGTCACACTGGGACGACGTGAAGCCTTCATCGTTGGTTTGGCCGTGGTGATTACGCTGGCCATGACATTATTTGCCTCCTGGGCCTGGGGTTTTACACTTAATCGTGTGTCATTATTTGCGTTGATTTTTTCTATCGGTATTCTGGTTGATGATGCCATTGTGGTGGTGGAGAATATTCATCGGCATATGCAACTTGGTGGTAAGTCACTGAAAGAATCCATTCCACTTGCTGTTGATGAAGTGGGTGGCCCAACCATTCTTGCGACGTTTACCGTGATTGCAGCACTATTACCCATGGCATTCGTTTCAGGTTTAATGGGACCTTACATGAGTCCTATTCCTATCAATGCCAGTATCGGAATGCTGATTTCACTGGTTGTTGCTTTTGTTGTAACACCCTGGCTGGCAAACCGAGTGTTATCTGTACAAGATTTATCTCATGGCGCAAAAAGTGATAATGATACTCCTCTTTACCAGTGGTTTAAGCGTTATATCAGCCCTTTTCTAAATGGTGAAGCGGGGCGACCTAAGCGGGTTAAATTATTATTGATCATTATTGGCTTACTACTTTTTTCTGTCGGACTGGCGGGTGTGAAGCTGGTTGTATTGAAGATGTTACCCTTTGATAACAAGTCCGAGTTTCAGATTATTGTGGATATGCCAGAAGGCACCAGTGTCGAACAAACTTCTCGTGTTTTACGTGAGCTGGGACAGACAATTTCAAAAGTTCCTGAAGTGACGGATTACCAGGTTTATGCTGGAACAGCCGCACCCATTAATTTTAATGGTCTGGTGCGCCAGTATTATTTACGTCAGGCCAGCAATGTGGGTGACATACAGATCAATCTGGTCGATAAAAAAGATCGTGATCGTAAAAGTCATGATATTGCACGAGATCTTCGGCAACCTTTGCAGGAGATTGGTCGACGCCACAATGCAAATGTAAAAATTGTTGAAGTGCCACCAGGACCACCGGTGTTTTCACCACTGGTCGCAGAAGTCTATGGTCTGAATTATAAAGGTCAGCGTGAAGTTGCGACGCAGTTAAAAAATGTATTTATCCAGACTCCAGACGTGGTGGACGTAGATGATTCTATTGAAGCTGAGGCCGAAAAACTTATTGTAAAAGTTGACCAACAAAAAGCGGCGCTTAATGGTGTGAGTCAGCAACAGATCGTTTCAATATTGACGGCGGCATTAAGTGGTGAAGATGTCAGTTATTTACACAGTGGTAATATGAAATATCCATTACCATTGCGCATGGAGTTTGCAGTCGCCGATAAAGCCAGCAAAGAGAATTTATTGTCATTACGTATTCGTAACCGTGAAGGACAGCTTATTGCTCTATCTGACATGGTAGAGTTTGTAGAAAGCCGTCGTGAGCATGCGATTTATCACAAGGATCTGTTACCACTGGTGATGGTGACCGGTGATGCGGCGGGTGAACTGGATAGTCCCCTGTATGGCATGTTTGAGATGATGTCGGCTATCAGTAAAAATGAGTCAGGACTGTTACCTGAAATGGAACAGTACCTGATCAATCAGCCAGATAATCCATACAAATACAGCATTAAGTGGGATGGTGAATGGCAGGTCACCTACGAAACTTTCCGTGACATGGGAATTGCCTATTCAGTGGGGCTGATACTAATTTACTTACTGGTTGTCGCTCAGTTTCGTTCCTACCTCATACCCTTAATTATAATGGCACCAATTCCGCTGACCATCATCGGGGTGATGCCGGGTCATGCATTACTGGGAGCCCAATTTACGGCGACTTCCATGATCGGCATGATTGCCCTGGCTGGGATTATTGTACGCAATTCTATTTTGCTGGTGGATTTCATTAACCAGCAGATTGATGAAGGTGTGGAATTTGAAGAAGCGGTCATTCGTGCCGGAGCCGTACGCGCCAAGCCCATTGCCCTGACTGGCATGGCAGCGATGTTGGGTGCAATATTTATTTTAGATGATCCAATTTTCAGTGGTCTTGCGATTTCCCTGATCTTCGGGATTCTGGTCTCAACCATGTTGACCCTGGTTGTGATTCCAGTGATGTATTACGCTTTTCGCTACAAACAGCACAATAGCGCACCGGACGGCTAAACTGTATTTGTAGCCGTTTTAGTTCATCGGCTAATGTCTGGTGAAGCTGATTCTAGCAAGGGCTCCCATTACTATTTAAGTTTATTCAAATACTTGGTATTATCGCGCCCTTAAGTTTTTCCAATACAAGCATAGATTTTGATTATCTTCCTGAACTGGGGAGCATCAGGAGAGGGTATATGGCAGATAGAAGATTACAGGTATTTCAAACAGTTGCGCGTCTGCTGAGCTTTACCAAGGCCGCCGAAGAGCTACATATGACCCAACCTGCGGTCACCTTTCAGGTACGCCAGCTCGAAGAACAATACAATACTCGCCTGTTTGATCGTACTCACAACCGTATTAGCCTGACCGAAGCTGGAAAAAAAGTCTTCGAGTATGGTGTTCAGATTTTTGAACTCTACGCAGAAATGGATAATTCAGTGCGTGAATTGACGGGTGATGTGAGCGGTGTCCTGATCCTGGGAGCCAGCACAACGATTGCAGAATACATGTTGCCAGTATTGCTTGGTGACTTCAAAAAACAGTACCCGGAAGTCAGTATTCGCCTCAAGGTCTCCAATTCGGATGGGATTGTCACGCAGGTTGAAAATAACACCATTGATTTAGGTGTGGTTGAGGCCCCGGTTAAT
>JAPHRJ010000085.1 GCA_026196045.1 Gammaproteobacteria bacterium | reverse complement strand
TCTAAAATTATTTATATAAATAATTTCAGTTTATTTAAAGTGTTAGTTTAGGCTAAAGCTTCATTCTGAAGTTTGAATAACTGATTGATGGCATCTTTACCCAGTCCAAGCATGGACTGTAATTCATCACCACTGAATGATACGCCTTCGGCCGTGCCCTGGATTTCAATAAATCCCTGCTGATCATTCATGACAATATTCATGTCCGTTTCACAGTCACAGTCTTCATCATAATCCAGATCCATAACAGGTGTACCTTTATAAACACCAACCGAAATAGCCGCGATCTGATGAATAATAGGATTGCTGGAGATCATTTTCTTTTCCTGCATATGTTTGAGGGCATCTGCCAACGCAACATAAGCTCCGGTGATCGAAGCCGTACGGGTGCCACCGTCAGCCTGAATAACATCACAATCAACGGTGATGGAGTTTTCACCCAGTTTTTCCAGATCGACAGCGGCACGCAGGGAACGGCCAATCAAACGCTGGATTTCCATAGTACGACCACCCTGTTTTCCACGAGCCGCTTCGCGCCCCATACGTGATCCCGTTGAGCGTGGCAGCATACCATATTCAGCGGTGACCCAGCCGCTGCCTTTACCACGTAACCAGCCGGGAATACGGGTTTCTACACTGGCTGTGCAGAGCACCCTGGTATCACCACATTCGATCAATACCGAACCTTCGGCATGCCTGGTGTAGTTTCGGGTAATTTTAACTTGCCGTAATTCGTCAGACGCTCGTCCACTGGGTCGCATAGGGTAATACCTTTAATTTGAATATTTATCCGGATAATCGGGCCGGCAATTATACCGTGCCGGGCTGAAATGTCCGATGTTTAATTTTGATAGAGGTCGTGCTGGTGTATTGAATAGATGTGAGGGCTGCTATTATTTGTCTGTTTTCATTTCGTATTCGTAGTCACGAATGGCGCGCTGGATTTCATCAATGGCATCATCGAGGTTGTCAGCAGGATACGCATGGCCAGCTGCCTGTTTTTGTCTCTGCTGTTTAGGAGGTGTTGCTTTCAGTAGTTGCAGGGAAGTCACCCTGAGAGCGACAGAGGTTGCATTGTCACTTTTTGGATAACTGGCGGACTCGGCGGATTCAGCCAGTGCGTTCAGGGCATCATCCAGAGGATGCTCCAGAGCCGGTCCCATTTGCGCATCACCCAACGGTTCCCAGAAGCCATCGGAGCAGAGCAGAATGATGTCCCGTTCCTTAACCTCAACACCGTTGCTGACGGTAATTTCCGGGACATTATTCGAAAGCCCAATGCATTGGGTCACGTAATTACGCATGGGATGTTTGTTGATTTTCTTCAGGGAAATACGGCCTTCCTGATAGAGCTGTTCTACATAGGAATGATCGGTTGTACGGTACAGGGGCAGACCGTCACGAAACAGGTATAAGCGACTATCACCGGCATGGGCCCACCAGGCCTTACCATTCTGAACCAGGCAGATAACGGCGGTGGTACCGGGTTCGACCGGTGGTGTCTGAGCACGTCCGTTGATCAGGATGTTCTGGTGCGCACGTCGCAACAGCTCACGTAAAAAGGCTTCCGGCTCTTCCGCGGGCAGAGGGTTAAGGTCGAGTTCATTGCTGATGGTATCGACCAGTGTCTGTGCTGCCAGCTCACCCCCGGGTTTACCTCCGAGACCATCACCCAGCACCAGTACGACACTGTCGTTACCTTCGATGATCTCGATACGGTCCTGGTTGATTACTCGGTTGCCAAGGCGGCTGGTGCGTCCAAATTCAAATTGCATCGGTGCGCCTCTCTCAGGTGGCCTGCTGCAATTGCCTGGCGCTATTTTCTAACGCTTCAATGAGCTGGGTTGCTTTCTGAGGGCGTAGTATTGGGTCAACCTCCATCGCCCAGTCCACGGCTTCCAGCAGGGACTGAGAGTAGTGTTTTTTGAATGCGCTGACGGCCGTGCGCATGGTGTCGCGTTCACGCCGTTTGGTTGAAGACATGGGGGGAATGCCTTCCATGCAGGTTCGTATGGTTGCTCCAATGGCGTAAAGATCAGTCCAGGGACCGACATAGCCTCCCGGATCAAGTTGTTCGATGGGAGAAAAACCGGGAGTCACCACCTGGTTAGGCTGGAACTGGCGGGTATGCATCATTTCATGCACGGCACCGAAATCCAGAAGCAGAGGGTTAGCGCCTGCGCGCAAATGAATATTGCCGGGCTTGATATCCAGATGCAGTAAACCATTCTGATGAATGCTCTGCAGGCCATCGAGCAGCGGCAAAAAGACCGTCAGGATAAAGGCTTCACTCAGCTTGCCCTTATGGCGCACAATATAGCTCTGCAGGTTGTGGCCTTCTTCGTAATCCATCGCCATGTAAACAGTGCCATTGGCGCGGAAGAAGTTGATTACATTGACGATATTCGGGTGCTTCAGGTTACCTAATGCCCCGGCTTCCTGAAAGAACAGGCGCTGTCCGTGGCTGAATTTGTCGTTGTAGAGTTCTTTCAAGGCCACCACCTGCTGAGAATCTTCACGAGTGGCAATTTTGTTGGGCATGTATTCTTTCAGGACCACCTCGCTGCCACGGCTATCGGTCGCCAGATAGACGATACTAAACCCACCCCCGCCCAGTACACGCTGGATAGTGTATTCATCGACAACAGTGCCGGTTGGTAATTCATGTTCAACTTTGGCCATAGTGCTTGCTCAACGCCCTGATAACATTCAAGATTAGCATACATACTATATCGCTCGATATGGCAGAACCTTAATGAATATTCAGAGGAGAGAATAATGGTTCGTAGCATGACAGCTTTTTCCCGGCAGGAATGCAGTGGGAAGTTTGGCAGCCTGACCCTGGAGCTGCGTACCGTGAACCATCGTTTTCTGGATATTGCACTGCGCCTGCCGGAAGAAGTCCGGAGTCTGGAGTCCCGGATTCGAGAGCAGATTTCAGGCCAGTTGAGCCGAGGCAAACTGGAGTTGAGCCTGCGCTATCAGGCCCCTGAACAGGCTGAGGATGAGCTGGTCGTGAATGTTGAACTGGCCAGGCAGTTATCCAAAGCCAGCCGTGAGATTGACCATATCCTCTACGATCATGCGCCCGTTAATTCTTTCGATGTACTGCGCTGGCCCGGGGTTTTACAGCCGCCCGTGGTGGATACCGATGTGTTACAGCAGGCTCTGCTGGATTTACTGGATGTGGCACTGAAGGATTTAATTAGTACTCGTGAGCGGGAAGGGGAAAAGCTGGCCGAGGTCATTGCGCAAAGGTGCCAGACTATGACGGAGATCGTGGCCAGGGTACGCAAACAGATGCCAGAAATACTACAGGCCTGGCGCGAAAAACTGATTGCCCGGCTGGAACAGGCCAAGCTGGAAGTCGATGAAGACAGACTGGAACAGGAGATCGTTTATCTGGCTCAGAAAACTGACGTGGATGAGGAGATGGATCGTCTGGCCATGCATATCTCTGAAGTCGAGCGGGTGTTGCAGGACAAAAAACCCATTGGCCGGCGACTGGATTTTTTAATGCAGGAGTTGAATCGGGAAGCCAATACCCTCGGCTCCAAATCCGTGCATGTGGACAGTACCCGCGCCTCGGTCGATCTCAAGGTACTGATCGAGCAAATGCGCGAACAGGTGCAGAATATTGAATAACAGCAGAATCAACAAAATGACAATAACATCTCAGGACACTCTCGGTACTCTTTTTATTTTTTCCGCCCCATCTGGTGCGGGTAAGACCAGTCTGGTTAAAGCGTTGCTGGAAAGAGTTCAGGGTATTGAAGTTTCCGTTTCACATACCACTCGCGCCATGCGCCCCGGTGAAGTGGATGGGCAGGATTATCATTTCACCAGTAAAGCGACATATGAACAGATGGTGGCCGAGGGGGCGTTTCTGGAGCATGCGCAGGTCTTTGATAATTTCTATGGTACCTCACGTGCGGCTATTGAAGAAAAGCTCAAACAGGGTACGGATATTATTCTGGAGATTGACTGGCAGGGGGCCAAGCAGGTACGCAAATTAATGGCCGATACGGTCAGTGTTTTTATTATCCCTCCCTCCCTTATGGCATTGCATGAACGCCTGAGTGGCCGTGGGCAGGACAGTGAAGAAATCATTGAGCGGCGCATGCGGGATGCCCAGAGTGAGATGTCACACTATGCCGAGTTTGATTACCTGATTGTGAACGATAATTTTGAAACGGCCCTGGCCGAGCTGGAAGCGGTTGTTCTAACTCGTCGCCTACGCATCGGTGCACAGATCCAGCGACAGGCGGCATTATTAGATGATATGGTGGGATAGGCTGGATTCTGGCATATGTCCTGTTGATTCAGTATACTAGCCGGTTCATCTGTTACGGCAGAAAATCACCACAAATTTTGGCGATGTCCCGCGTTTAGGGGCCGCCGCTATTATTGCTGTAGTAACCTGTGTAGAAAGCGGGGAGACTACGGCTTACAAGTATCGGGAGTTAAGAATGGCGCGTGTCACTGTTGAAGATTGTCTTGAAAATGTAGACAACCGTTTTGAACTGGTTTTGGTTGCTTCCAAGCGTGCACGCCAGATCGCTATGGGCAAAGAGCCTTTGGTCGACGAGGAAAATGATAAGCCGACGGTTATCGCTTTACGCGAAATCGCAGAGAATCTGGTCAATGCCAGTATCCTCACTGAACAACCAGAAGTCATCGAAGAAGATGAAGAACTGGCAGCTGACGCCGAAGTGGATGCTGAAGTTAAAGCTGAAGTGGGTGCGACAGCAGGTACCGAAGCTGATGGCCTGGATGTTGCGGCCGCGATTAAAGCTGCACTGGGCGGTATGGGTGCGGCTATTGATGCCGATGAGCCTGCCGACGAAAATACCGGTGAGGGCGCGGCTGATTCAGAAGGAAATGTGTAATCGCTCAGGCCAAAGATAAAGTTATACAGGGAATGCCGGAGCCGTTTCGGATCCGGCATCTTTGTAAGGCGCTTGAAGAGTATCTGGGACCCGACCAGATAGCCGAAGTTTATCGGGCCTATCTATTCGGGGCTGAAGCCCACGAAGGGCAACACCGCATGAGCGGTGAACCCTATATCACCCATCCTATTGCTGTTGCCAGGATCCTGGCGGAACTTCGTCTTGATCATCAAAGCCTGGTGGCAGCCATCCTGCACGATGTCATTGAAGACACCCAGACTGCCAAAGACCAGATCAAACAGCTATTTGGTGAAGAAGTGGCTGAGCTGGTCGATGGTGTCAGTAAGCTGACCCATATTCATTTCGAAAGTAAAGAAGAAGCCCAGGCCGAGAACTTCCGTAAAATGATGCTGGCCATGGTGGCGGATATTCGCGTCATCCTGATCAAACTGGCCGATCGTTTACATAATATGCGAACTCTTGGCGTAATGCGTCCGGATAAACGCCGACGTATCGCGCGTGAAACGCTCGAGATCTATGTTCCCATCGCCAATCGTCTGGGGATGAATAATTTACGCCTGGAACTGGAAGATCTTGGTTTTAAAGCCATGTATCCAGCACGTAGTCGTATTCTTGAAGAAAGCCTGAAAAAGGCACGCGGTAATCGCAAGGAAATTGTTAATAAGATTGAAGAAAGTATCAAGACTCGTCTGGAACAGGAAGGACCGCAGGGTCGAGTCGTGGGGCGTGAAAAGCATCTATACAGCATTTATCGCAAGATGAAGCAGAAACATTTACCGTTCTCAGAAGTGATGGACGTGTATGCCTTCCGTATTATTGTCGAATCGGTGGATGCCTGTTATCGCGTTCTGGGCGTCATGCACAGTTTATACAAACCCATGCCGGGTCGTTTCAAAGATTATATTGCTATCCCCAAGAGCAATGGTTACCAGTCACTGCATACCGTTTTGTTTAGTCCTTATGGCGTGGCGATTGAGGTGCAGATCCGTACGGAAGAAATGGACAAGGTTGGTGAGAGCGGGATTGCGGCACACTGGTTATACAAGAGCAATGCGAAGGTCAGTAATAATGCCCAGATCCGGGCGCGCCAGTGGTTACACAGTTTACTTGAGATCCAGCAGAACGCTGGTAATTCGCAGGAATTTCTTGATAACGTCAAGATCGATCTGTTCCCGCATGAGGTTTATGTCTTTACACCTAGAGGGGAAATCATGGAATTAGCCCATGGTGCTACGGCGGTGGACTTTGCCTATGCGGTACATAGTGATATTGGCAACCAATGTGTCGCCGTTAAAATTGATCGTCGTTTAATGCCTTTACGTACAGAATTAAGCAGTGGCCAGACTGTGGAAATTATTACCTCAAAAGGTGCGCAACCTAACCCAGCCTGGCTGGACTTTGTGCACACCGCTAAAGCCCGTTCCAATATCCATCATTTTCTGAAAAACTTGCGTGGCCACGAAGCGGTAACGCTGGGTATACGTTTGTTAAATAAAAGTCTGGCGGCCCACAATAGTGGCCTGGAAAATTTAACTGATGAACAAATCCAGCGCGTACTGGATGAATACAGTTTTGATTCAATGGAAGCCATGTATAGCCAGATCGGACTGGGCAGTCATTTGCCTATGGTGATAGCACGAGCCCTGTTAAATGCCGAGTATGAAACGGATGAGGCCAGCCATGAATCGGTCAAACCCAAGCCACTGACAATCAAAGGCACAGAAGGTGCGGTGGTGACGTTGGCAAAATGCTGTCGACCCATACCTGGTGATCCAATCCTGGGTTTTGTAACCTCAGGCCGTGGTATTGTGATCCATACCGAAGATTGTAAGAATGTGGCGGAATTTCGTAGTCGTCCTGAAAAATGGATTGATGTGGAATGGGAACATGAAACGACCGGCGAGTTTCCCATTGATATTCAGATGCTGGTTGAAAGTCACCGTGGAGTACTGGCAAAGGTGGCTGCAAGTCTGGCTGATATGGAATCCAATATTGAAAACGTCAACATGGAAGAACGAGACGGGATGCATTCAAACTTACGCTTTACGGTAAGTGTGCTAGATCGTAAACATCTGGCACGGATCATACGTGGACTACGCAGTATGGAATATGTAAAACGTATTGCCAGGGTTAAAAGATAATAGCCTGAAGCTAAACAAATTTAAAAAGGTAATAATAATGAAGCGGGAAATTATTCAAACTGACAATGCACCACAGGCCATTGGTACATACTCGCAGGCAATCAGGATGGGGAATACGGTTTATCTTTCCGGTCAAATACCTTTGATCCCGGAAACGATGGAACTGGTCGATGGCGATATGAATATGCAAATCCATCGTGTATTCGATAACCTGCAGGCGGTATGTCAGGCGGCGGGTGGTAATTTAAATGATATTGTTAAACTCAATGTGTTTTTAACGGACCTTAATCATTTTCCTCTGGTTAATGAAATTATGGCGACCTATTTTACCGAACCTTATCCAGCCCGTGCCGCTATCGGTGTTGCTGAGTTGCCTAAAGGTGCGCAAGTGGAAATGGATGCTGTGATGGATCTATCCTGAACTAAAAAACTTTATGTGTCTCCAGGTTCCCTTTAATAATGTCTGAACCTGTCATCCAACAAACACAATCCACCTTACCGGTTGCCGAACTTAAAGGTGTGGGTCCCCGAACAGCCGAACACCTTGCACGGTTAAACATTGTTACGGTGCAGGATCTCCTGTTTCATCTTCCTCTGCGTTATCAGGATCGAACCCGAGTATTACCCATTGGTAGTTTACGTCCCGGTGATGAAGGCGTGATTGAGGGTATTATTGAGTTAACTGAAATCAAGTTTGCTCGACGCCGAATGTTGTTATCACGTATCAGTGATGGAACAGGTGCTATTTATCTTCGTTTTTTTCATTTCAGCAATAGCCAGAAAGCCAACCTGCAACGGGGTAAACGTATTCGTTGTTTTGGTGAAGTTCGGCGTGGTGGCGTGGGGCTGGAAATTGCGCATCCAGAATATCAACTGCTTAATGATGATGCCACCGTTCCGGTTAGCGAGACTTTAACGCCAGTTTATCCAGTTACTGAAGGCTTGCACCAAAGAGGCTTATTGGGGCTCATGCATCAGGCGCTTGAATTCTTACGCACCGATAAACTGACATTGGATGAATTAGTCCCGGCTGAAGTATTTAATAAATCGGATGTGCCTACATTAAAAGAGTCCATTCTATTTATTCATCAACCACCACCCGATACGGATATTGAAAAGCTGATTAATGGATCTCATATCATGTATCAGCGTTTAATCTTTGAAGAGTTGCTGGCTCACTATTTAAGTTTGCGCCGCTTACGCACGCAAATGCACAGGCATAAGGCACCAGTGCTTAATTCCGATGAGTTAAGCAGGCTGTATGTTCAGAAGCTACCGTTTAGCCTGACCTCGGCGCAATCTAAAGTCGCCGAACAAATTAAAAAAGATGTACAGCAAGGTATTCCTATGCAGCGTCTGATCCAGGGAGATGTTGGTTCTGGTAAAACGGTAGTTGCGGTTATTGCGGCTTTGATGGCGGTGGAACAGGGTTATCAGGCCGCAATAATGGCACCAACAGAAATTCTGGCCGAACAACATTTCCGTAATATTGAACACTGGTTACAGGCATTAAACATTAACGTGGCCTGGTTGTCAGGCAAACTCAAAGCGGCTGTACGACGAAATACTATGGCAGAGATTGTCTCTGGCAAGGCCCAGGTTATAGTTGGAACCCATGCCCTGTTTCAGGATGATGTTGAATTCAATAACCTGGCGATGGTGATTATCGATGAGCAACATCGCTTTGGTGTCCATCAACGCCTGGCCTTGCGCGAGAAGGGAAAAATGAAAGATCAATTTCCTCATCAGTTAATTATGACCGCTACACCAATACCTAGAACGCTGAGCATGGCTGCGTATGCTGATCTGGATTGTTCCGTGATTGATGAGTTGCCCCCTGGGCGCAAGCCAGTTGAAACGGTGGTCATTCCCGAATCGCGTCGCAATGATGTTGTTCAACGTGTACATCAGGCCTGTATTGAACACAAACAGGTTTACTGGGTCTGCACCCTGATTGAAGAATCAGAAGTCCTGCAATGTCAGGCGGCTGAAGAGACAGCATCAGTATTACAGGAAGCACTGCCGGATGTTCATATTGGACTGGTTCATGGGCGTATGAAATCCGAGCAAAAAGAAAAGGCCATGCAGGCGTTTAAACAGGGTGAGATTGATTTGCTAGTTGCAACCACGGTGATTGAAGTCGGAGTGGATGTTCCCAATGCCAGTTTGATGATCATTGAAAATGCTGAACGACTGGGTTTGTCACAATTACATCAACTACGTGGTCGAGTGGGTCGAGGGGATCAGGCCAGTGCCTGTGTATTAATGTATCGCGGCAATCTTTCTGATAATGCCCGTATACGTCTGGGGGTGATGCGAGATACCAATGATGGTTTTGAAATTGCGCGCAAGGATCTGGAGTTGCGTGGCCCTGGTGAAGTGCTGGGAACACGGCAAACGGGCCTGTTACAACTCAAGGTTGCAGATCTGCAACGGGATCAGGCATTGTTACCAAGAGTGGCAGAAGTTGCCGATGTCCTGTTAAATAAACAGGCCTCATCCGTGAAAGCCATTATTGCACGCTGGAAAGGAGAAGCGGTTCGCTATGGTCAGGTATAAGTGCAGGTTTGATGCTTATAACTGTTTCATTCCAGATGTATTGTAGCAAGAAAAACTTCTACCAGTGTGGGATCAAACTGTGTCCCGGCAGCTTTTTGTAATTCTTCACAGGCCTGAATCGTTGACATAGGTTCACGAGTGGGTAGACCGAAGCGCAGATTACAGTAACTATCGGCGATTGAAATAATACGCGACAACAATGGGATGTTGTCGCCAACCAGTCCATCCGGGTATCCATTACCATCGTAGCGTTCATGATGGTGGCGAATGATATCAGCCGTATCCGCTAAGGCCGGGATTTGGGATATCAGTTCAGCACCGGTTTCAGGGTGCTGTTTTAGTCGCTCCCAGTCATCTTCATTCAGAGCCTGTTCTTTTAACAGAACATTCTCCGGTACAAATAATAAACCCGCATCATGTAATAGTGCCGCATATTTTAATAAGTGCTTTTGTTCATCCGATAAGCCAAGCCTGTCAGCGATCTGGTGAGAATATTGTTCGGTAAAGATAGCGTGGTTACGTCGATTTTGGGCATTAACATAAATAGCCGTTATCACCATCGGAATGTTGTCGAGACTTTCATTGAGCAAATCAACAACTTTAGATGGGTTGATCTCAAATTCACGGGTTAACATGTTGGCATAGGAAGCTGTCTGGTTACGGCCTCCATGTTTGGCCATATATAAAGACTGATCAGCGTGTTCGATCAGTGTTTCCTGATTTTCAGTGGTTTCAGGAAAACAACTAATGCCAAGACTGATCGTAATATTGAGATCCAGATGTTCGGGTAAATGAAAAGTATGTTTTTCAACAAGGTGTCGAATTCGCTCTGCAACCTGAAAAGCAAAGACTTCGGAAGTATCAGGAAGCAGAAAAATAAACTCTTCACCACCATAACGGGCTATAACATCAATATCGCGTAAAGCCCCCAGGAAAATCTGCCCCAACTCCTGCAACACAATGTCACCGGAGGTGTGTCCATATTGATCATTAATATTTTTGAAGTGATCAATGTCCACCATCACAATAGAAAATGGGTTATTGTTTCGTTGTGAACGTTTGAGTTCCTGATTTAGGCGTTGCGTAAACTCTCTCCGGTTTAAGAGGTCGGTCAGCTCATCAGTCATTGCCAGGGTCACTGTTCTTGAATGCATATGTGCATTCCCAATGGCACCAGTAGCAATATGAGTGAGTGTGTTTAACAAGGTATATTCATGCTCGAGTAAATTATGCCGTGATTTGAAATAAAGATAAAAAACACCAAGGCGACGCTTATGGCTTATTAAGGGGAGACAAATAAACGACTGGATACCTTCGCCTCTGGTTAATCCACTGAGTTTGTATTTTGTCTCAGAAAGATCATTACTTAAACAATAACTTTGGGTATGGAAAACCTCGTCTGCCAGACCTCCCCGGCGGAAACTCATGTTTTTAATAAAATGCTCGGAGAGTCCTTCAGCATAAGTATCTGAAAATATTTTTTTCTGTATATCAAAAAGTACAATTGCCGCAGCTTGTGCATCGACCAGACGCATAGCGCCACGCATAACTTCCGTTAGCGTTTCATTTAGTCCCAGTGTTGCATTAACGGTAATGGCAATATTGTTAAGTTCATTAAGCCGATTATTTTGTTGCAGGATACTCTGCTGTTGAACTTCATTATAAGTTTCCATGGCAATGGCAATATCAAAGAAAATAACTTTCAGAATT
>JAPHRJ010000141.1 GCA_026196045.1 Gammaproteobacteria bacterium | reverse complement strand
GTGTTCACGTTCCCACCAGAATGGGTGTTCACGATGGAGCAGAATGGGTGTTCATGATGCGCCAGAATCAGTGTTCACGTTCGTCCAGAATATGCAGACTGGGCAAATGATATAGCGAAAATAGCCAATACCCATATCACCCGTATCACCACCATTGTTAACCATCCAGATAACAAAAAAGAAGTCGCGGCCTTTAATGCTTTTGCAAGTGAACTACGCGATGATCTGAACGACAGTATCAGCAATGAAGAAGTCATTGAAATGTTGGCACAGCACCTGATAACAAAGCCTGTGTTTGATGCCCTGTTTAAGGACTACAGTTTTGCCAGTAATAACCCTGTATCGCAAGCCATGCAGCAAGTGCTGGATATCTTACAGGAACATAGACTTGATAAAGAAGCCGACACACTGGAGAAATTTTATGCCAGCGTGCAAATGCGAGCAGAAGGCATAGACAATGCCCAAGGCAAGCAGAAAATTGTAGTAGAACTATATGACAAGTTTTTCCGCAATGCCTTTCCGAAAATGACTGAACGCCTTGGTATTGTTTATACGCCTGTTGAGGTAGTGGACTTTATTATTCATAGTGTTAATGAACTGCTACAACAAGAATTCAACCAGACACTGGGCAGTAAGGGCGTGCATATTATTGATCCCTTTACAGGTACGGGTACTTTTATCGCACGTCTGCTGCAAAGTGGCTTGATCAGTAAGGAACAACTTCCCCACAAATATAAAAACGAAATTCACGCGAATGAAATTATCCTGCTGGCTTATTATATCGCGGCTATTAACATTGAGGCGGTTTACCACAGTTTAGTGGGAGGCGAATACCTGCCCTATGAAGGTATTTGTTTAACCGATACGTTCCAGTTATATGAAAAAGACGATCTAATTAGCGAGTTATTGGTAAATAATAGCGACAGGCGCAAACGCCAGAAGGAGCTGGATATTCGTGTGATAATGGCTAACCCACCTTATTCAGCGGGACAAAAAAGTGAAAATGATAATAACCAAAACATTGGTTATCAAGGTTTGGATGATCGCATTCGTCAAACATATGCAAAAAATTCTAAAGCTACACTTCAAAAAGGATTATACGATAGCTATATTCGTGCCATTCGTTGGGCAAGCGATCGTGTTGGTAATAGCGGTGTAGTTGGTTTTGTTACCAATGCAGGGTATTTGGAAGCTAATACAGCCGATGGTTTACGTAAATGCTTGGCTGATGAATTTAGTAGCATTTATATATTTCATTTGAGAGGTAATGCCAGAACACAAGGTGAGCAGCGCCGCAAAGAAAAAGATAATGTATTTGGTCAAGGTACACGTACACCGATAGCAATTACATTATATGTAAAAAATCCAGAAGCCAAGCAACATGGTCAAATATACTGGCATGATATTGGTGACTACCTGAACCAGGATAAAAAACTGGAGATCATTAAAAACTTTAACAGTATTAATGGTATTAGTGCTGTTGATGGCTGGCAACAAATTATCCCCGATGAATACAACGACTGGATCAATCAGCGTGATAACAGTTTTTATGAATTTATGAAAATAGGGGATAAAAAAGATAAGCAAAGCATTTCTGTTTTTACTAATTATTCACAAGGTGTGCTTAGTAGTCGTGATGCATGGGTATTTAATTTTTCAAAAAAAACGACTAAAAATAATGTGAGTAGCATGGTTCATTTTTACAATAAAGAATTAATTCGTTATAAAATAGCATGTGAAAATCCATCAAATGAAGAAACCCCAGTTTTAGATGGGTTTATAAATGCAAACCCTTCTAAAATTAGTTGGTCACGTTCAGTTAAAAAGGACTTGTCAAAGTATAAAAATAAAATATTTAATGAAAATAATATTGTTCAAAGTCTTTATCGGCCATACGTTAAACAGTGGTTATATTTTGATAGAAGTTTTAATGAAATGATCTATCAAATGCATAAATTATTTCCATTATCAGATATAAGTAACCTTGCTATTTCAGTGTCAGGAACTGGAGCTAATAAAGGTTTTTCTGCCATTATGATTGATAGGGTTGTTAGTTTTGATTATGTTGAAAAGGCACAATGTTATCCGTTGTATATATTTGAACCAGATGAATGCAAACAAGATGATACTGATGATTTGTTTTCAAGTAAAAAGGGTGGAAGCAGTACGCAAACCTATACCCGAAAGGATGGTATCAGTGATGCTGGGCTAACCCATTTTCAGGCCGCCTACCCTAATGAAACTATCAGCAAGGAAGATATATTTTATTATATCTATGGTTTGTTGCATTCACAGGAATACCGCGAACGCTACGCGGATAACCTGACCAAAGAATTACCCCGTATCCCCTGTGTAAAAACCGCCAAAGACTTCTGGGCGTTTTCACAAGCAGGGCGTAAGTTGGCAGAACTACATATCAACTATGAAACCGTGGACTGTTATCCCGTAAAACTGGACAAAGGTATCAAGCGCTTGAGTGGTGCTGACTATAAAGTTACTAAAATGAAATTCGCAAAGAAAACGGATAAATCTGTGGTGGTGTATAACCACAATATTACTATCAGGGATATACCGCTGGAAGCCTATGGATATGTAG
Source organism: Gammaproteobacteria bacterium (assembly GCA_026196045.1). Taxonomy (GTDB): domain Bacteria; phylum Pseudomonadota; class Gammaproteobacteria; order UBA6429; family Thiohalophilaceae; genus JAPHRJ01. The sequence goes on along the minus strand of JAPHRJ010000141.1, from coordinate 31,224 downwards.
TCAATGGCAAGCCTGCACTGGAGTGGGTAATGGAACGCCAAGCCATAACCACGGATAAGAAAAGCAGCATAGTCAACGATGCTAACCTGTGGGCAACCGAGACAATGGGTAATGCAAAGTACCCGCTTGAACTATTTCAACGTGTGATAACGGTCAGTCTTGAAACGATGAAAATTGTGAATGCTTTGCCGAAACTGGATATTGACTGAAGGTAAGAATGAAGGTGAACTATAATGCCTTCATAATTTCACCCAATTCATCAGGGTTGGTGTACACATACCGCATGGTTGTCTGAATATTATTGTGACCTGCAATAATTTTAACCTTATTCAAGGAAATACCTTTGTTCACCAGTTTGGTGATCGCAGAACGTCTACCTGTATGTGAAGTACAACCTTCAAACCCATTATCCCTATACAGGTTATTGATCATTCGGGTCATGGAATTGGCTGAAAATGCCAGCCCCTTTTGGGATCTGAATAATGGGGCATGAGTATTAAATAGTACCCCGTCTGTCTTTTGGCGGTATGTAATCCATTCTTCCAGAATTTTTCGCAACTTGGGGTTAGTGATAGGCAGATCCCTGTGTTTATTCCCTTTGGTGTAGCAGGCTTGCAGGCGTAGAACCGTGCAAATATTGCCGTTTGTATCCACCACGTCAGAAACCCGCAGAGCAGCCAGTTCTTTAGCCCTTAGCGCCAGAAAATGGCTTAACGCCATGATGGTTTTATTACGTTTGGCATGGTTGCCAACGGAAATTCGCTTATAAAGTTGGTTCAGTTGGCTATCGGTTAATGTTGCGGCTTGGCCTGTCTTAGTTCGCATATACTTACCCTAAAATGTAATCAAAACAACGATATACGTAATTATATGACATTGTAAGTCTTAAGCAAGGCCCAACCAGCCTGAAACCCGCATAAACACTGGAAATGTCATATTTTGTGTATTTTATGGCATTTTTACAGGCACCACCAAAATTGGTGGCATTTCAGGGCGTGGTTTATCGGTATTGGTCAGTTTTAATAGAACGTTCATAAATACGATATGGAAAAGTGGGTAAATGCGGGAAACATTAGCCCGATACTTTTCTGGTCTGTATGGTTTGGGTAGCAGGACTGTTGAAGTCAGACGATAAACAAAACAACAGGACTGGAAAGTAATACCGGCTTTTGAACTAAAGTGTCATATACAGGAAGGGGGAAGAAATTCCCCGTATTTGACTAAACACTTTGGGTGCCCGAAGCCCCGAATAATAAGAAAAGTCTGCAAAGATGACCTTATTTGTCCAGGCACTTAGGACAAGGGATTAAACAGGTAAAATAACTATACCATGCCAATGGCTATGCGCTTCATCCCCGATAACGGATACCTGATAAACGGATTAGTGTCTATTCATTTAATTTCCCAGATGGATAACCAATAACAACTATAAGCACTAAGCACAAACAATAATGTTCAAAAACTGGCTTATGGGAAGTATTGGGGTAGGGTAGTTGCGCCCAGAATACGCTGTTTATCTATATTTGTATTCATGCTTTACCTTGAAAGTTGTATACAAAACTTAACTAAGTTTACATAAGCAGTTAGGTTTGTTGTTTCGCATAGAGTATCTAAATGTTATTAAGTTTATAAGTAATGCACTTGTTGAAATAAGTTTTAAGTATTCTTTTTCGCGTTTATTATCTGGTACAGAAGTCGTTGGCTTTTTTTGTAGTCGGAGTCCCGTGCAACAGGCTTTTCCTTTCTACTTAAACGCAGTTCAAAATAAATTACATGCTGGTTCTTATCTTCATCAAAGAATTGCTTTACTTTTTTGTAAGCCGCTGCTTTTGTATCTGGGAAACCGTATTCTTTGTTAAGAATATTAAGTAATGTAGGGTTGTTTTTTTCCATGCGTTTGCACCTTGCCAATAGTTATCCTTAATGGTATTTATTGGATAGTTATTCAGCGGCATTAATAGATGCTTCTAAGTCTTTTTGGAATGTGTCTGTTGATATGTCTGGTTTATTAGTTGGTTTAAATGCTTTTTCCAGTTCATTGCACCAAACTTCTAATGCTTCACGCTTTTCATCCATATAGTCGTGACAGTTATACACATCTTCAGAGGTATCACTTACAATATGGTGTTGAATGCGATCAATAATATCTTTGGGTATACCTAGTCTTATTGCATGCGTCTTAACTGTACGACGAATATCACCACCAATAGTAAAACGTTTAACACCTGTCTTTTTACAGTAAGCGCGCACATGTCCTGATAATGTTTTGTAACTGGCCGTTCTATCTAATTCAGGGTTGTTTAATTTTGGAAATAGCCAGTTTCCTTTTGATCCACATAGCGCATAACATTCTTTTAATAATTTAATGTGTAAGTCTGTTAGTGGTAGCAAGTGATCTTTATCTTTCTTTAGTCGGTTTTGTTCCCAGTACCATATTCGTTTATCAAAATTAATTTCTGACATAGGGGTATGTAGAACTTGTATTATACGTTGACCAAATGAAAATAATAATTTTAGCCGTAATATATGTTCTGGTGGTATGAGTGGGCTATTAAGTAGATCACCAATTTCATCCATTTCCAAATATCTTTTATTGGAGTTTAGTGTTGTGGTAACTTTGTATTTGTCCGAAATTTCACTAACTACGTTATGTGTTATTCCAAAGTCAACATTAGGTTTAGTACCTAATTCTTTATTTGGCGTGAAGTCTTTATAACCTATTGCAAGATTGAAAGCCGCATGCATTATAGTTCTAAACTTTTTAGCCAGTGTAAGTGCATTACGGTTTGTAATTGTTTGTAGAATTTTATCAATATCATCACGAACTATATCTTTTACCAAAAGGTTTTTAATTTCAGATGTATTGTTCTTAATTGTAGATTTAACATCGTTTATTGATGTGGCTTGCTTCATTTCAAGAAGAAGATAATATGCATCGAACAAGTCATTACACGTACCCCAAGGTAGGGCATCTTTTGGGCGTTTTCTGTGAAGTTTTGGGTTGGTTCCTTCTTCTATTTGTTCGCGGTACTGTTTAACCAATTTATCTACTTGTTCAACTGAGTATGTAGGCCAGTGCCCAATTTTGAAATTCTGTTTTTTCCCCTTAAATGTAAAATAGAAATACCATGTTTTTAGCCCTGATGGAGACAAACGCAGCCTAATGCCACGTTGATAACCAAGTCCACCTATTGTTGTGTTTTTTTTAACCTTACGCATGTTGCGAATATTTGCTTCTGTAAAGCGGATAGCCATGGTGTTTTTCCTGATATTTGTTAAAATACCTGATTGCTTTGGTAAGGAATAAAAGTTAATTACAATTGCTGTTATACTAATGTATCCCATTTGTACTACTTTTACAAAATACGCACGGCTGTAGACTATAAATTAGGTTAAATGACAACCAATTTTACATGTGCAAGAATAATGGTTAATAATGTTGTGTATTTGCATGGAACGCCTTAATTATTTGTTTTATAAGGATATTGCAAGTTTAATTCTAAACCATGCGAAAAAATATTTTCGCACTAATTTTGGCTAAAAAGGATATTTAATGATGTATGAGGAAGGAAATGGGGTCGAAAAGAACCCTGAATTAGCCCAGCAATGGTATGCCAAGGCTGGCTTCTAAGTACACATTATATTGAATTACGATTTTAAAGAGATGATATGCGTCCCGCTCATTTAACGACAGTATTAGAAACTGAGTTTAGTAGTACTACTGAAGGCCATCACACGCCGGTTATGATTTGGGGGCCACCTGGTGTTGGTAAATCTCAGATGGTTGCACAGGTGGCCGAAAAAAATAGCGTTCCCCTGATTGATATCCGTTTATCTCAAATGGAGCCCAGTGATTTGCGTGGCATTCCATTCCGTGAAAACGAACATGTCGAGTGGGCCGTGCCTGCTATGTTGCCCAATGCTGAGAGACATGGAAACACGGGAATTCTGTTTCTCGATGAAATTACTTCGGCTCCCCCCAGTGTTTCGGCGGCTGCCTATCAATTGATTCTTGATCGACGTTTGGGTAATTATGAAGTCCCGGAAGGCTGGGCCATCTTTGCCGCCGGTAACCGTCAGGGTGACCGAGGTGTTACTTATAGTATGCCAGCCCCCCTTGCGAATCGTTTTTCACATTTTGAATTTGAACTGAATTTAGATGACTGGGTGGCCTGGGCCTATGCCAATGGCATTGACGATCGTGTGATTGCCTTTGTCCGTTTTCGTCCAGAATTATTGTTTGAATTTGATCCTGCGCATAACCCCGTGGCATTCCCATCACCTCGTTCCTGGGAATTTGCTCACCGAGCAATTAAAAAATTTGAACATAATCGTGACCTGCGTCTGGGTGCCTTACAGGCCTGTGTTGGCCCGGCTGCTGGTATTGAACTGGATGCTTTTATTAGGAACCTTGATCAATTACCAGATATCAATGCCATTGTTCAGGGAGAAAAGCTACCGGCACCATCAGAAATTGATCTGCAGTATGCCGTAGCATCATCGTTAGTAGGCCATGCGATTCGAGCACAAGGCTCCAGTGATGCTCAGACCATACAGGGTAATATTCTTGATTATGCGAATGTATTTCCACAGAAAGAAATGGGCGTCATGCTGGTTTCTGATATGCATCGCGCCATTGGCCAGGATCTGTTTGCCTTACCGCAATTTGCTCAGTGGTCGAATGCCGTTGCTGATGTCATGTTGTACAACTAATTTAACTTAGCTGATCTGCATCTGTAGATGTTGTACAAAAAGTTATGAATTCATCTGAAGCCCAATCAAACCCAGTCGAACTTAAACTGAGTGCAGCACGTACCCGGCTAATTATCGATAAACCCTTTCTGGGTGCATTGGTTTTGCGTTTACCCATGGTTGCGGGAGATCCCCAATGGTGTCGTACAACGGCAACCGATGCCCGTACGTTTTATTACAACCCCGAGTATATTGAACAACTCTCCACAGAAGAAACCCAGTTTATCCTGGCGCACGAAGCCCTGCATTGTGCCTTATCCCATTTTGCACGCCGGGAACATCGTATAAAGATGCGCTGGGATCTGGCCTGTGACTACGCCATCAATCCTCTATTAATTAAAGATGGTCTTAAGCCGCCCCCAAATACTTTAAGAGAAAAAAGTTATGACGGGATGACGGCAGAAGAAATTTATCCTTTCATTGATGAGTTCGATAATAACGAACCGATGGATCATCATATCTATGATGATGAACACAAGGATGGACACAATGAACAGGGGAAGAGTGATACTCCTCCACCGGATACTCCAGAACAGGATAATACGGATTCAGAACCTGGACAGGATCAGGGACAACAGTCAAAGCCTTCTGAACAGGGACGCGGACAGGAGCAAGAGCAAACAACAGAATCAAATGGTTCAGGACAGGCCAAACCAAAAGGAGAGGGTGGTAGCGCTAAGCCAAAACCAGAACAACAGGGTGCCGCACAACCTCCACCGTTAACTGTTCAGGAACGTGAAAGCCTGAGTGTGCAATGGAAGCAACGCATGGCCGGTGCCGCACAACAGGCGTTACAGGCCGGCAAGCTTGATGGTGACATGGCGCGCCTGGTTGATTTTCTTTTACAACCGGAACTGCCCTGGCGTAATTTGTTGTCTCATTATATGAGTATGACGGCTCGGGATGATTATAGTTACACACGTCCTTCATCAAGACGCGGTGAACCTTCGATTTATCCATCTTTACGTAGTGAGCAAATTAATATTGTGGTTGCCGTGGATACCAGTGGTTCGATATCAGAAGCTGAGATCAATGAATTTGTCTCTGAAATTGACGCGATTAAAAGTTTAATACGTGCTCGTATTACTTTGCTTGCCTGTGATGCAGAACTGGCTGATGATTGTCCCTGGGTATATGAGCCATGGGATGAATTTACACTACCACGTCAGATTAAAGGTGGAGGAGGAACACGCTTTACACCTGTATATGACTGGGTGTGTACTCAGGATCGATCTCCTGATTTACTGGTATATTTTACCGATGCGGATGGAAAGTTTCCTGATTATAGCCCCGATTATCCGGTTATCTGGTTAGTTAAAGGTAAGGGCACCGTACCCTGGGGCCAACGTGTCCAGTTAAATTAATGAACATTGCAAACGTATTTAGTATTTAAATAGATTATGGATTTATCACAAGAAGATAGCTTGCGCTTAAATGTGTTGCTTAATCAGGATTTACAGGCCATTCGTATCGATGAATCTAAAATGATCGTCTATGGCTTATCAGATCGTGGTGAAGCACAGGTGCCTTTAAATCCAACCTGCAGGGATGATAAGTATCTCAAGAACGTTAAAGAACTTATCTCAACTCATGTTCTTGGTTCACCGGGCGGTTACCCTGTTTTTCTTCGCCGCTGGACACGCATGGGACAGGCTCGAGATGAGAGTCTTGAACGTCTATTGCAACTGGGAGAACCAGAAGCCGTTGTCGCGGTGGTGCATGCTGCGGGGCTGACCGATGAACTGGCCCGACGGGCCTGGTGGGCCATGCCAACATCTAATAACGCACGCTGCATGCTGGAAAAAGAAGCGATTGTAAATGGCCAGATGGGAACTGAGCTGGCTGAGTTTTTAAATGAGTTTTTACCCTTTGAGGAAGAAGCTGGGGATATCATCGAGTCTGTTCGATTGATGCTACAGGGCGATTTAGTCGATGATGAAGTTCGTCGCACTTTATGGTCCCGTGGACAACGTAAGAATGCTTACCTGGTAGGTTTTCTAAAAAGTCTACCAGATAATGTTCCACTAGAAGTACCCCCGCACACTGAACAGGCACGTTGTCATGAACAGCTCACACCTTTGGCTGAGCGGGGTAATGCGGTCGCAGTTCAACTACTGCGTGTACTCGATCAGCCTGGACAGGCTTTCATGAAAACCGTGATCACGGTATTAAAAAAACCAGCTAACCAGGATGTTGTTATCGAGCTGCTTAATGCAATACGTAATTATTTTGATGTGTTTGAATTGAATACTGAGATTTTTCAAGATGTAGAGTCGATTATAGATAAGGCCGATACCATTATTAATGACCAGTCACATGAGGATATTAATAATATATTGTCCCAATATTCTCAATTGCGTGAAATGATACGTGCTATGCTGGTTATGTCTTATTTAAATGAGTATGTTGTTAATCCTGTTTTCTCACGTTCGGATGCTATTGGGACTGTGATGCGTAAAAAACTAGAACCTGTGTTTACACCGCTGCAGGTACAGATTCAGCATCTATTAGGATAAAGCAAACCCTTTAATATGTTATCTGCATTCACTAGTCCACGCTTAGCCATAAGTCTTGAACTCAAGCTCCACCATCAAGTGATTGAACAGCATGTTGCTGCATCGCCTTATGTTATTGGCGTCGAACTGGCAGAACAAATCTATGATTATGTTCGAGAACAACATCTGGGTTATTACCCTGCGCTAGATTATTTTCGTGACAAGGAGTGTCTGGAACCAGAATTAATTGGCACCGCTGAAAGCATTGCCTGGTTGATTGAGAACCTGGTTAAAGAATCACTCATCACATATATGCGTCCCATGTTCGTTCGGGTTGAATTTGAATCTTTACGTGCGTCATTATTTACATTGCCCACAATAAGACCCTCGCAATCCAATGCCCTTCATGCGCTTAAGAATCACTTTACCCCTGATGCATTAAAAATTACCCTCAGCGGTTTTTTAAAACATGCGCCAGAGTTAACAGAAGAATTATTAAAACAGGCAACATCGGCTATTAACTCAGCATTGAAAGGTCGATTTGCTTACGTAGAAGTAACCAGTGTCCATTTATTTTAAAATTTGTAAAAGAGGTTAGAGCTATGCCTGAAGTTGTTATGTACTGTACGTCCACATGTCCATTCTGCACACGCGCTGAAAAATTATTAAAAAATAAAGGTGTGAAAATCAACAAGATCTCTGTTGAAAATAATCAGGCAAAATTAAAAGAAATGATCAAGCGTACTGGCAGAAAAACGGTGCCACAGATTTACATTGGCGAACGCCATATTGGTGGCTTTGATGATTTATCTGAACTCGATATCATGGATGAACTTGACGATTTATTGAGATGACATAATATAGGTGCAGCCTACGGGCTGCATATTTTTTCTGCAACTGATCTGGATCAAGCCTCCTGAAAGATTACTATCGCTATAATAGTCTGTTTAACACCAACCAAAAATATCAGGTAATCAGCGTGAATGAAATAAATCCGGATAAATACCCAAATTTCCTGTCTAGTCCTTTTCTTCTGGAAAATGATGATATCTATCGGTACTGGCGTGATCAGAAACTCAGTGATTATCCCAAAAATATTTCTGAACTTATTGTAGAGATTAATGATCCTCGATCACTCACTCAATCTGAGTTTGATGCCTTACAACGATGCTGCCGTAAAACGAATATGGCTATTTATGCTGGAAAAACTGGAACCGATCCAGATCCGGAGATACCCCTGGCAATCAGTGAAAAATTTGGGCTGCATGGGCTTAACAAAAACTGGCTAGCCGATGATACAGGTCTAACTTCGCTGACCGTTGTTGATAATGGTGTGCGTCAGCAATACATACCTTATACCAATCGTGCTATCAATTGGCATACCGATGGCTATTACAATAGTCCTGAACAACAGATCCATGCTCTGAACCTGCATGTTGTACAACGTGCCGCCGAAGGTGGTGAAAATGCATTAATGGATCATGAAATTGTTTATATTCTTCTGCGTGAGAAAAACCCTGATTATATCAAGGCACTTATGCAATCTGATGTTCTGACTATACCTGCACGAATTCAGAATGGAGAAGTGGCACGTAAGGAACAAACTGGCCCTGTGTTCAGCATTACTCCTAATGGTGATTTGCATATGCGTTATACCATCCGGGTAAATAATGTTATCTGGAAGGATGACGATATAACTTCCCAGGCTTTGAGATACCTGGATGAAATATTAAACAGTAACTCAGACTATATATATCGAGGACGACTAGAAGCGGGTATGGGCTTAGTCAGCAATAATGTGCTCCATGATCGTGCCGCATTTACCGATGACGAACATTATAAGCGTCATTATTACCGAGCGCGTTATTTTGATCGTCTTAAAGGTACGGGTGTTATTCTATAAATTCTAAATGCTGATTTTTACACCTGGATTTATTGCTGATGGTTCAGAAATAAATTCAGGTGTACATATAATCAGACGACTGGCACTAATCTTTCCTTCTGTCACCAGGTAGTTTTTTACGGCTTCACTTCGTTGCGAGGCTATTCCTAATAATTTTTCTCTCTGTTCTGGTGACAGAATGAGTAAATCTTTGTTGTTTTCCTGCCTGACCTTTAATTCTGGAAATACTTTCTGCTGATCCGTTATATTCGCAACACCACATAAGGTTAAATATACATCAGGCTTATCCATGAGGAGCTGTGATAACTTTGATAAATATTGTTTTTGATTATCTGAAAGCTGGCTAGAGCCCGCCTGAAAAACAACAGGTTCAAAACGTAAAGCTGTCGCCAGGTTAAATAAGGCTTTTGCACCAGAAACCAGTCCAAATGGCGTGTAATAGGTAATGACAGCCGAAGTGATCGCAGATGTTGCCGCCTGAGTTATCACATCAGACAAATTAAATTCAGGTTTATCCAGGTCGCCAGTTATTGATAATTCCAGTTTTATCTGATTGTCCTTTTCGCGCAACAGATTAAGTGTGCTATCTATTGGAAACCCCATTTCTTGCTCGGTTTCTTCAGCATGTTTTTTATCGCTGACTTTCAGTTTAAATTTATGTAGTACCAACTTTAAATTACTGTTTAACTTTCTTTCTCTGGCTATGAGTTCCATCTCAGCATCCAGTTGGCCACTTACAATGGTCTGCCCAATATGTTTTTCCATATAGGATGTCATTGGACGTAAATCGATAGCAGTGGTTTTTCCTCGAAGCTCAAAATCTTTATTTTTAGATAGTGGTGCAACTTGCCCTTTAAGTTGAATTAAACCATGCTGATTCAAATTCATATCCAAAGTAATTTCACTTTTTCTGTCAGGTTTTTCACTATCCAGATTATTTATTTTCAACCTGGATATTTGAGCTGTAATTTGAAATGCTGATTTAAAACTTTGATCAGTAAACCTCAGTAAATCACTATTCTCAATATTAATTTCAGATATCCTGATGTGGGGTGCAGCAGATTTGCCCTTTTTCACAGGCATATCCTGATTATTTTTATTCTCTATAATTTGTGGCGTTATAAGTTTTAGGCGTTGATCTAATTCCCACTTACTTTGTTGATTGCGCAGAACATCAATTCCAACGCCTGTAATATTTACCTGCGCAATGTTTAAATCACTTTTATTCACATACTTCAGGTTATTTAGCTCTAGACGTTTAAGTAATCCGATCTGTGGTGCCAAATCTTTTAGTTTTTCTTCTTTGTTGCGAGTTAATACTGAAAAACCACTTAACACAAAGTTATCTAACTTTATATTGTCGAGGCTATCCACGACAAGATTATCAACTTCCACAGCGTTAATAGCCGTCAACAACTGATTCCGTTTAATGTCATCAATGCGTAAATTTTTAAGAGTTAAAGAACCGGCCACATCTGGCCCGGCAGATGAATTCGCAGCTAATGCAATATTTATTCTTCCATTCCATTTTAGTTTTTCAATATGCGGACATATTTGTTGATCAATTTTCTTTTCTGACATCTCTGTCATATAGCAAAGTTCAGCATCATCTAAATAGATGTTTCCAATTTGTATGCTCCACTGACCTGAAGCTGGTTCAGTCGGAGTTTTTTTATGAATAGCTGTATCGTTAGAGAGTAAAGGAAGACCCGCAAGTGAGTTAATACCAGAGTGAGCCTGTATGATATCCAGTTTTAAACCGTCTAACTTCACGGATTCAATGACTAACACGCTTTCCCATAGCGGTTTCCAGGCAATGTCAACCTCAAAAAAGTTCAGCTGAAAACCCCGATTGTCTATATTCTGACCTTTAGCATTGATGATTCGCAGTACACCATCATTAAAATCGATTTCAATGCGCTCAATTTCGGTCTGTAGCCCCTGTTTATTAAACCAATAACTGGCACCCCATTGCAGGGTAGTGGGTAAAGTACTTATGATTACTGATGATAATAAGAGGATAGTCAGGCAAAACAACCCAATCCAGGTAATCAGTTTTTTCCAGACCGGCTTAATCGTTGATGCCACGGTAATATTGCTCACTGAGTAGGCCGATTTAACGACTCTTTATAATATTTCATTGCATTTAATTAAATTATATTTAAGATTGTCACCTGAATCATGCTCCTAAATACTAGTTTAGTGAATTTTCTAAGAGGAAGTAGTCCTTGGAATTAAAAGATATCAACCAAATTGAAGAAGCTACCCAGTCAACCCGCGCAACTATTACCCGACTTGGCATCGCACTCCTTTTTATCATTGGCATTATTCTTTTTACTGGCACAACCCTCACAGAAGTAACTGAGAATTATTATCTACTAATCATCGCTGCGATGATTGGTGGTTATATGGCAATGAATATCGGTGCCAATGATGTTGCTAATAATGTTGGCCCAGCAGTGGGTTCCAAGGCCTTAACGCTTATTGGTGCCATCATTATTGCCGGGATCTTCGAAGCGAGTGGGGCACTGATTGCCGGTGGTGATGTAGTTAGCACTATCAAAAAAGGTATTATCGATCCGAGCATGATTGCCGATGCCGACACCTTTATCTGGCTGATGATGGCAGCCTTACTGGCAGGAGCTATCTGGCTTAATATCGCAACAGCACTGGGCGCACCTGTATCTACAACCCATTCTATTGTCGGTGGTGTTTTAGGGGCTGGTATTGCAGCTGGTGGTATGGATATCGCTAACTGGCCAAGAATGGGACAAATCGCCGCCAGCTGGGTTATCTCTCCAGTACTGGGCGGCATGATTGCTGCTTTCTTTCTCTATTTAATCAAACGAACGATCACCTATCAGTCTGATATGCGTCAGGCGGCCAAAAAGATGGTGCCGATTCTGGTGTCAGTCATGGCGTGGGCTTTTGGAACATACTTAATACTGAAAGGACTTAAGAAAATATGGAAAGTGGATTTTCTTACGGCATCACTGGTAGGCCTCATCATTGCAGTGATAATTTATTATATTGTAAAACCGATGATCGTTAAGACCTCTGACAAGCTCAATAATGACAAAGAAGGGGTAAACCAGTTATTCACCGTTCCATTAATATTTGCTGCCGCATTATTAAGCTTTGCACACGGTGCTAATGACGTTGCCAATGCAGTTGGCCCACTGGCCGCGATAAATGATGCGATTCTTCATGGTGGTGTAGTGCAAAAGGCAAGCATTCCTTTATGGGTCATGATGGTTGGCGCTATAGGTATCGTGATTGGTCTGGCCTTATATGGTCCCAGGCTAATTCGTACAGTAGGTAGCGAGATTACCGAACTTAACCAGATCCGGGCATTCAGTATTGCCATGGCTGCTGCGATTACCGTCATTATTGCCAGTCAGTTAGGTTTGCCTGTTAGTTCAACCCACATTGCGGTGGGTGGTGTATTCGGCGTTGGATTTTTACGCGAGTATCTAAAAGCCAGTTACTCAACTATGGTTCAAGAAATAAAGAGCCACCATCATGATCAGGATGAAACCGTGGTTGAAGCTTTCTTGATTGAATTCAAAAAAGCATCAATTTATGAAAAAGGGAGAATGTTAAAACAACTGAAGATGCACTCAGCCAAAGCTGAATTAACCAAACAAGAACGCAAGCAGTTAAAAAGAGTTTATCGCAACGAACTGGTTAAACGGACTCATTTGCATAAAATTATTGCTGCCTGGATTATTACGGTTCCAGCGTCCGGTTTTATCGCCGCGCTATTTTATTTCATGATGAGAGGAATGATGCTACCTTAAATTTAACGGTTGTAATTACACCATTAAATGATATGCATATTTTCTTTTTCCAGCATCCTAACCAGCCGAATCAGGGGTAAACCAATTAAGGTATTGGGATCCTCACCCTCAAGACGTTCAAATAAACATATACCCAATGCCTCTGATTTGAAACTGCCAGCACAATTATAGGGCTGTTCTTTTCTCAGGTAGTTTTCTATCTGTGACTCTGTTAACTCACGGAATACGACATTAAAGGGAACCACTTCTACCTGGTAATCACCCGTCACACTGTTAAGTAAACATAAGCCGGTTAGAAACGTGACTTTTTTTCCAGATGCTTTTTGTAATTGCTTTATCGCTGTTGCATGATCACCCGGCTTTCCCAATATTTCATTGTTATTTACGGCAATCTGGTCAGAACCAATAATTAAACTATCTGGATGTTTTTCTGCTACGGCCTGGGCTTTGGCAATGGCCAGTCGTTCAACTAACTGAGTTGGCGTTTCACCCGACAAATGACTTTCATCGGTCTGCGGTGAATCTGTTTCGAAAGGTATCCCCAGTTTCTCCAGAATTGCTTTACGAAATGGGGAAGTGGAAGCGAGGATTAGTTTTTTCATGATGACAACGACTCAGTGAGTAAAACAAATAACAATTATTTATTTTACTCGATTTCGATTAAAGCTTCATCTGGTGTGACGCTTTCACCTTTTAAAACATGAATGGCCTTAATTTCACCTGAGATAGGTGCCTGAATCTCCGTTTCCATCTTCATGGCTTCAGTAATGATGACTGGATCGCCGGCTTTCACACTGGCTCCGACTTCAACCAGTATATCTACGATGATACCTGGCATCGTAGTTGTCACATGACCGGGTTCAGTGGCTCGAGGGCGTTTACCAGTATGAGCATGTGGCTGTTGATCATGGTCACCCAGAGCAATTTCTTCCAGTGATTCAAGCATGACCTCTTCAGGTACACCATCCACACTGATGTAGTAGGGACGGGCATGTTGTTGTGGGTAACCTTTGCCAGTTATTTGAATATGATAGGTTTCACCATGCATGGTGATATTAAATTCGGTTGCCGCTTTTCCACCAGTGGTATCGGTATCTGCTGGTTCCAGTGGTTCTGGAATGAGCGTGTGATCATTACGTTGCTGTAGAAACTCTTTGCCAATATCCGGGAACATGGCGTAAGTCAGCACATCCTCTTCCGAATGAGCCAGGGAACCAATTTCTTTTTGTAATTTTTCCATTTCGGCTGGTAACAAATCGGCTGGACGACAATCTATGGCGTCTTCATTGCCAATGGCCATATGGCGAACCTGGGGACTAATTTTACCAAGAGCTTTACCATACTTACCCTGTAAATAAAGTTTCACTTCGTTAGTGATGGTCTTGTAGCGTTCATTGCTCAGTACATTTAATACAGCCTGTGTACCAACAATCTGAGATGTCGGCGTCACCAGTGGAGGATAACCCAGTTCTTTACGTACATGGGGAATCTCATTTAGAACTGCATTCATCTTGTTTAATGCGCCCTGTTCTTTTAACTGATTAGATAAATTAGAAATCATTCCTCCTGGCACCTGGTTAACCTGTACGCGGGTATCCATACCCGTGAATTCACTTTCAAACTGATGATATTTTTTTCGGATTTCACGAAAGTAAAAACCAATTTCCTGAAGTGAAGCTAGATCAAGGCCGGTGTCATATTCGGTATGTTTAAATGCCGCCACCATACTTTCAGTAGGAGGGTGGCTGGTTCCCTCCGAAAAGGATGAGATCGCCGTATCAATACCCGCCGCCCCATTCTCAATGGCTTTGTAATGACACATACTGGCTAACCCTGCGGTCGCATGGCAATGTAAAAATACGGGAATTTTTAATTCACTTACCAGTGCCTTAACGAGTTCAGCTGTTGTATGAGGTGTTAGCAGGCCAGCCATATCCTTAATCGCAAGGCTGTCACAGCCCATCGACTCCATGTCTTTAGCTAACGCAACAAAGTGTGCCTGTGTATGAATAGGGCTGGTGGTGTAACAAATGGCACCCTGTGCATGTTTGTTTGCTTTTTTAACGGCATCAACAGATACACGAATATTGCGCGTATCATTCATGGCGTCAAAGATACGAAAAATATCCATACCATTTTCGGCGGTGCGTGCAACAAATGCCCGCACAACATCATCAGAGTAATGACGATATCCCAGCAGGTTTTGTCCGCGCAACAACATTTGTAATTGTGTATTTGGCAGGGCCTCACGTAATTTACGTAAACGTTCCCAGGGGTCTTCTTTCAGAAATCGTACACAGGCATCAAATGTCGCTCCTCCCCACATTTCTAACGCCCAGTAACCAGCCTTATCCAGACGATCGCATATCGGTAACATGTCTTCAGTACGCATACGTGTTGCAATCAATGACTGATGTGCATCGCGTAAAACTGTTTCAGTAATTTTAGTTTTTGACATGTTTCGTACCTGTTTTAATTATTGTGACTTATAGACCCATATTGGCAGCAATAGCGGCAGCGATTGCCGCTGTCACTTCACGATTAGAACGTTTAACTGAGTATTTAACCAGTTCTGGTCGGCTTTCAATAAAACTGGTATCAAATTTACCCGCCTGGAAATCAGCGGATTTAAGTATTTCCAGATGAAAGGGGATCGTTGTTTTTATCCCATGAACCCGAATGTCATTCAAAGCACGAACCGCCCGATCGATGAGTGAATCCCAGTCCAGTGCCCAGACAATCAGTTTGGCGCACATAGAATCATAGTAGGGTGGGATCTCGTAGCCCGTATAAATGGCCCCGTCGGTTCTTACTCCCGGACCACCTGCGGCAAAATAACGGGTAATGCGACCAAAACTGGGAAGAAAATCATTCTGAGGATCTTCTGCATTAATGCGAAACTCCATTGCAAAACCACGACGTACAACATCTTTTTGCTCATAGG
Source organism: Gammaproteobacteria bacterium (assembly GCA_026196045.1). GTDB lineage: Bacteria > Pseudomonadota > Gammaproteobacteria > UBA6429 > Thiohalophilaceae > JAPHRJ01. The sequence goes on along the minus strand of JAPHRJ010000141.1, from coordinate 15,330 downwards.
TGAGCTGTAAACCCGCCGCTATACGAATCTGTTCTTTGACAATATCGATGCCGGTAATTTCTTCAGAAATTGGATGCTCGACCTGAAGGCGAGTATTCATTTCCATAAAATAGAAATTGTCCCCAGCATCCATTAAAAATTCGACTGTACCGGCATTGGTGTAATTTACAGCTTTGGCGGTTCGAACTGCCAGGTCACCAATGAGTGACCGTTGTTCATCCGTTAATTGTGGAGAAGGTGCAATCTCGATCAGTTTCTGGTGACGACGCTGGATTGAACAGTCCCGCTCAAACAGGTGGATGACGTGGCCATGTTGATCGGCCAGGATTTGAACCTCGATATGGCGAGGATTAGGTACAAATTTCTCCAGGAACACCTCAGCACGGCCAAAGGCCTTTTCAGCCTCAGAAATAACACGATCAAAGCCTCGTTTGAGATCTTCCTCGTTTTTACACTTGCGTATTCCACGTCCACCACCTCCACAGGTGGCCTTGAGCATGACCGGGTAACCGATTTCCTCAGCGACAGTCAGTGCCTGCTCAAGATTATCCAGATTACCCTCACTACCGGGTGTAACGGGAACACCGGCCTGGCGCATGGCTTTACGAGCTTCCGTTTTATCGCCCATACGACGTATCACTTCGGCACTCGGCCCGATAAAGCGAATATTTCGACGTGCACAGATTTCAGCCAGTTCAGGATTTTCTGATAAAAATCCGTAACCTGGGTGTAGGGCGTCACAACCCGTTGCCACGGCAATATTTACCAGCCGGTGGGCATTGAGATAGCCTGCGACCGTGTCAGGACCAAGACTGTAGGCTTCGTCAGCCCGTTTCACATGCAGCGCATAGCGATCCGCTTCGGCATAAACTGCCACGGATTTAATGCCCATTTCGGCACATGCACGCACTATTCGTACGGCAATTTCACCTCGATTAGCAATAAGAACTTTTTTTATCATTTGTTTATTTGACGCCCATCTTTGGTATTTGAGGGTGTTTTATTCTATATCGTCAGCCCTGTAGTTAAATGTAGCCAGAGCTCAGGTCGAAAACCAGTGAAAATCGAGACAAAATCGACGGAACAGGCGGATTATCAAGGATTTTTTTTGACACAACAGGGTTGCATCTATAGAATTCGCTGCCTATGGCTACTGGGCACAAAAAGTTGCCACGAGAGGTTGATCCATTCCGTTTTGCACGTGAAGGCGTGATTCTGGATGTAACAATACCTCAGCAACAAATGAAGCGGTTACAGGAACTGCTAACTCACTCAAATAATGAGGTTAGTGCCGAACTTGAGTTCGGGGTAGATTTTCTGGGAACCCATTTTTTACGTGGTCATTTAGTGACCCAGGTTGAATTAATCTGTCAGCGTTGTCTGGAATCGATGCATCTGGATCTGGATATAAACCTGTCATTGGGATTTGCTGGTAATGCTGAGAAAGCAGAATCCATTCCAACAGATTACGATGCCATTATTGTTGATAATGCAAAAATAGTTTTACTGGATCTGCTCGAGGACGAGTTATTACTTGCCTTACCCCAGATACCCAGGCATACGCAGGAAACCTGTTCCACACAGGTGGGAAATGAACCTCCCGAACAGGTGGAAGAGACACTGAGTGAACCAGAACGGGAAAATCCATTTGCCGTACTGGCGTCACTTAAGAAATCCGAAAATGGTGAATGAGGAATTAACATGGCGGTACAACAAAATCGTAAAACCCCTTCAAAGCGTGGCATGCGTCGTTCTCACGATGCACTGAAAAGTCGTGCGCTTTCAATTGAACCTGGCTCAGGTGAAACACACCTGCGTCATCACGTAAGCGCTGATGGCTTTTATCGTGGCCGTAAAGTTATCGAAGTCGAAGATTAATTTGCATTAAAATCATGTTCGGTTATAACCGAATATGTAAACGATGTTGTACGGGACATGGCCAACTCCATGTCCCGTCTTTGCTTTAAGGCTTAGGATGTATAATCCCAAAACGACGACTACTTACTGAATGGCGAACAATACAATCACGATTTCTCTGGATGCGATGGGTGGAGACTTTGGTCCCAGTATTGTTGTCCCCGCCGCGATAAAAGCATTAAAACAACACGCTTCGCTCAAGCTTATTCTTGTCGGTCTTGAAGACGAAATACAGACTGCACTCAAAAACGCAAACCAATCCACTTCTGACCGCCTACAGATTGAACATGCCTCCCAGGTTGTCCATTCTGATGAATTACCTTCTCAGGCATTAAGAGGGAAAAAAGACTCGTCTTTGCGAGTTGCGATTAATCTTGTCAAACAAGGTCGCGCCCAGGCTTGTGTTAGCGCAGGAAATACCGGTGCATTAATGGCCACCGCGCGTTTTGTCCTGAAGACTTTACCTGGAATTGATCGTCCTGCTATTTGCACCATGTTGCCCAGTATCAAAGGTGGTCATACCCATGTTCTGGATCTTGGCGCAAATGTTGATACCAGTGCCGAAGGCCTGTTTGAATTTGCTGTTATGGGATCGGCTTTGGCTCAGTCCGTTGATAATAAAGATAAACCTGCTGTTGGCCTGCTTAATATTGGCGAAGAAGAAATCAAAGGCAATGAACGCGTCAAAGAAGCGGCCCGTTTACTTTCTGATAGCACATTGAATTATATCGGTTACGTAGAAGGCGACGGCGTTTATATGGGTGATGCCGATGTCGTCGTCTGTGATGGTTTTGTCGGTAATGTCATGCTAAAAACCACCGAAGGTGTGGCCAAGATGATTAGTCACTACATGAAGCAGGAATTTAAGCGTAACCCCTTAACCATGTTAAGCGGTCTGATTGCTTTGCCCGTTTTAAAAGCATTTCGCAGAAAAATTGATCCGCGCGAGTATAATGGTGCCAGTTTACTTGGCTTACAGGGTATTGTAATTAAAAGCCACGGTAGTGCCGATGCGTATTCATTCGCTAACGCCATTTCTGAGGCCGTGTTAGAAGTTAACAAGAATGTACCGGCAACCATTAGCACACAGTTAGAAAACCAGTTAACAAAGAGGCAGGCAAGTTGATCTATTCACGCATCACCGGAACAGGAAGTTATTTACCTGAGAAAGTTCTAAGTAATGCCGATCTGGAAAAAATGGTTGAAACCAGTGATGAATGGATTACTGATCGCACAGGTATTAAAAAACGTCACATCGTTGATGGTGAAACCACCTGTGATCTTGCTGAACATGCCGCCAGGAATGCAATGGATGCGGCAGGTGTCAGTAAAGATGAAATTGATCTTATTATTGTTGCTACGACAACCCCCGATCGTGTGTTCCCCAGTACAGCCTGTTTATTACAGGAACGACTGGATATTCACGGTTGCCCAGCATTTGATGTTCAGGCGGTATGTACGGGCTTTGTTTATGCCTTAGGCATAGCGGATCTATTTATCACCAGTGGCAAAGCCAAACATGCTCTGGTCGTGGGTGCAGAAACGTTATCAAACATTGTCGACTGGAATGATCGTTCGACTTGCGTACTGTTCGGTGATGGAGCCGGTGCGGTTGTATTATCAGCCAGTGAAGAGCAGGGCATTCTATCGACTCATATGCACGCCGACGGTCAGTATAAAGAACTATTAACCGTACCTGCTGGAATTTCAGAAAACCCCGAAGTGTTGAAGGCGGGTAAAGCCTTTATGCAAATGAAAGGCAATGAAGTTTTTAAAGTTGCTGTTAATACCATGGGTCGAATTGTCGATGAAACACTCGATGCAAATAATATGAATCGCTCCATGATTGACTGGCTGGTTCCACATCAGGCCAACATTCGAATCATTAATGCTATCGCGCGCAAACTGAATATGCCGAAAGAGAATGTCGTTATTACTGTTGATGAGCATGGTAATACTTCGGCGGCTTCCATTCCTTTAGCTTTTGATATTGCCGTACGTGATGGCCGAATCAAGCGAGATGATCTGGTTCTAATGGAAGCCTTCGGTGGTGGATTCACCTGGGGTTCGGCGTTATTGAAATTTTAATTATTTAGAATCTAACGCGAAGACGCTGAGACGCAAAAAAATTAAGCTGTATCAAAGATAATTTTTCTTGTATTTATGACTTTTTCATTACCTGGCGACTTTGCGTTAAAAATATTTTTATAGAGGTTTATTAATGTCACTTGCATTTGTTTTTCCTGGTCAGGGTTCACAATCAGTCGGGATGTTAAAAGAACTGGCTGAGCATCATAGTGAAGTGCAGTCTGTTTTTGCCCAGGCTTCTGAAACACTTGGATATGATCTCTGGAATATCGTTCAGGAAGGTCCCGTAGAAAAACTCAACAGTACCGACATTACCCAGCCCGCCATGTTAAGTGCTGGAGTAGCCGTATGGAATATCTGGCAGGCACAGGGTGGTGCGACACCAACTGTCATGGCTGGGCATAGCCTCGGTGAATACAGTGCTCTGGTTTGTGCCGGAGCGCTTGATTTTACCGATGCCGTCAAACTGGTGGCTGAACGTGGACGTTTAATGCAGGCGGCGGTACCAGAAGGTGAAGGTGCGATGGCCGCTGTGTTAGGACTCGATGATGATGCTGTACAACAGGTCTGTGTCGATGCAGCCAATGGCGCTGTTTTAGATGCGGTTAACTTCAATTCACCCGGTCAGGTTGTGATTGCTGGTTCCAAAGCAGCAGTCGAGAATGCTGTCAGTCTGGCCAAAGAACGTGGTGCTAAAAGAGCCTTATTACTTCCAGTCAGTGTGCCATCTCATTGCGCACTAATGAAACCCGCCGCTGAAAAGCTGGAGCTGGTGCTGGCAGAGATCTCAATCCAGGCACCAACAATTCCAGTTATTAATAATGTCGATGTGCTGGCTGAGTCTGATGCAGTCGCCATTCGTGCCGCACTGGTACGCCAGCTTTATAGTCCAGTCCGTTGGGTAGAAATTATTCAGAAAATGTCGGCTGACGGTGTGAGCAAACTGGTGGAATGTGGCCCAGGCAAAGTACTGGCTGGTTTGAACAAGCGCATTGAGCGGAAAATGCCGGCTCTGCCTGTTCAGGATAGCGATAGTCTCGCGGCCGCCTTGCAGCATTAAATTTAAAACTTGTTTATTGGGAGAGAACAGTGACGCTTGAAAACGAAATTGCATTTGTATCCGGTGCCAGCCGTGGTATTGGTAAGGAAATTGCGCTTGAGTTAGGTCGTCAGGGTGCAGTTGTAGTGGGTACCGCCACTTCAGAAAGCGGTGCAGAAAACATCACTAACTACCTGAAAGAAAATGGAATTAATGGTTCAGGAATTATGATGAATGTGACTGAACAGGACAGCATTGATACCGCAATCAAACAGATTACAGACACCTATGGTGCCCCTAGTATTCTGATCAATAATGCCGGCATCACCCGTGACAACCTGTTGATGCGCATGAAAGATGATGAATGGGATGCCATCATGAATACCAATTTGTCATCCATATTCCGCCTGAGTAAAAGTTGCCTTAGATCAATGATGAAGGCCCGTAAAGGCCGGATTATCAGTATCGCTTCCGTAGTAGGGGTATCTGGAAATGCCGGTCAGACTAACTATGCGGCCGCCAAGGCGGGAGTTATTGGTTTCAGTAAGTCGTTGGCCAGAGAAGTCGGATCTCGTGGAATTACCGTCAATGTCGTCGCACCAGGCTTTATTGACACCGATATGACCCGCGCTTTACCTGATGCACAACGAGAAGCATTGTTAAGCCAGATTCCATTAACTCGTCTGGGTTCAGCTGAAGAAATTGCCAAAGCCGTGGCATTTTTAGCCTCTCCGGGAGCGGCTTACATCACAGGTGAGACCATTCATGTTAATGGTGGCATGTATATGGCTTGATTTAGCCATATAACTAATTGATATTTAATACATTATTGTCAGTTCAGGTAAATGCTACAAAAGTGCAACCGAAAGTAGCATCTGGATGCGGTTTTCAATACAATAGCGACCGCAAAGCTTGGGCTGGCCCAAATTATTTCGAACAATAAAGAGGATATAATCACATGAGCAGTGTTGAAGAACGCGTAGAAAAAATTGTTGTTGAACAATTGGGCGTTAAAGCAGAAGAAGTCACTAAAGAAGCATCTTTCGTTGACGATCTGGGTGCAGATTCACTGGATACCGTTGAACTGGTAATGGCTCTGGAAGAAGAATTTGAAACTGAAATTCCAGATGAAGATGCAGAAAAAATCACCACTGTTCAAGAAGCTATCAACTACATTAATTCACATAGCTAATTTCTGAATAGTTTTAAAGCAGGCCGCACCACCAACCATGTGGCGCGGCTTTGTTTTTTTGTAACATGGATCTTTACTAAGATAAGAGGGTAATTCCTTGGCAAAACGTCGAGTTGTGGTGACTGGTATGGGTATGATTTCGCCAGTAGGCCTGGATGTGAAATCATCCTGGGATAATATTCTTGCCGGCAAAAGTGGGATAAAACCCATCACCGAATTTGATGCATCAGAGTTTTCCACTCGCTTTGGCGGCGTGATCAATGACTTTGATGTAAGCACCGTTTTGTCTGCAAAAGATGCCAGGAAAATGGATCCTTTTATTCATTATGGCCTGGCGGCCGCCAAGGAAGCCATTGAGGATTCTGGTCTGGAAGTGACCGAAGAAAATGCCGAACGCATTGGCGTCGCCATTGGTTCTGGTATCGGTGGCTTACCCGGTATTGAAAAAGGACATAGCGCCTATCTTAAAGGTGGTCCCCGCAAGATTTCACCATTCTTTATTCCCAGCAGTATCATTAATATGATTTCCGGGAACCTCTCGATTATGTACGGCTTCAAAGGTCCAAACATTGCACTGGTTACCGCCTGTGCAACGGCGACCCATAGTTTGGGTGATGCAGCTCGTATTATCGAATATGGTGATGCCGACGTTATGCTGGCTGGTGGAGCTGAAAAAGCAACCGGGCCGATGGCCGTAGGTGGTTTTGCCGCTGCACGTGCATTATCGAGTCGTAATGATTCTCCAGAAACAGCGAGCCGTCCCTGGGACGTTGACCGAGATGGTTTTGTCTTAAGTGATGGTGCCGGAGTCATGGTATTGGAAGAGTACGAACACGCTAAAAAACGTGGCGCCAATATTTATGCTGAATTAAGTGGTTATGGTATGAGCGGTGACGCCTATCACATGACCATGCCATCAAAAGGTGGTGAAGGTGCTGCACGTTGTATGCAAATGGCCATGCGCAATGCCAATGTTAATCCAGAAGATGTCGGTTTCATTAATGCGCACGGAACCTCAACACCTGCTGGTGATGTTGCAGAAGTAAGTGCAGTCAAAGGTGCCTTTGGTGATCATGCTTATAAACTGATTATGAGTTCAACCAAGTCAATGACTGGACATGCTCTAGGTGCAGCTGGAGGACTGGAAGCTATCTTTACGGTCCTGAGTATTCGTGATCAGGTTGCTTCACCGACCATTAATATTTTTAACCTGGATCCGGCATGTGATCTTGATTTTGCTGCAAACGAAACAAAACCAACACAGATCGATGTTGCGCTGTCTAATTCATTTGGCTTTGGTGGTACCAACGGTACGTTGGTGTTCAGCAAACTCAAATAATCATATAAACCTGGCCTCCTGAATCACAGGTTTATTTTAAACGGTGAACAGGACAAATAAACCCGGCCTTCAGGAACTCATCGGCTTAACCGATCTGTTAGCGCTACAAACAGAAAATCCTCAACGCTATCCTTTCTTATTACAGAGTACTGCAAATAGTGATTCGGGCAACAATGCCCGATTTGAAATCCTGTTTGCCTTTCCTTCCAGCTCCATTATTCTCAACGCTAGTAACTATAGCACTAATGATAAAAGCATAGATTTTCTTACAGAGCTGGATAACAACTGGAAAAAAGAAGCACTTCAATTTAATACACCCAAAGATATTGAATTACCATTTTATGGAGGCTGGTTTTTATATCTGGGTTATGAACTGGCAGGCCAGATAGAGTATCGACTGAATTTACCTTTACCAGATAATGCTGTTCCCATTGCTCAGGCAACTCGAATTCCCGCAGCTATTATTAACGACAAACTGTTAAATAAAACCTTCCTGGTTACAGAACCAGGACAAGCAGACTATCTATCTGATTTAAATAATGACATTGTTCAACTTAAGAATCCTGATAACAGAAATAATGAATATAAATTTGACCTCCAGGAAGATCCGGATTCAGTTTATATTGATCAGGTTAAACGAGTTAAGCGTTATATCTATGAAGGTGATGTTTTCCAGGTCAATCTGTCACGCAAATGGCAAGGAGCCATTCCCAAACAAATAGACCCTGCTTATTTATACAAAAAACTATGTCAAACTAATCCAGCCCCATTTTCTGGCCTGGCATACCTTAATGGTTTAACCGTTATTAGCTCATCACCAGAAAGACTAGTGAGTGTAAAAAATCATTCTATCGAAACGCGCCCCATTGCGGGAACAAGACCTCGCGCTGAATTAAATAATGATGATGAGGCATTAAAAGATGAATTAATAAAACATCCAAAAGAACGTGCAGAACATATCATGTTAATTGATCTTGAACGGAATGATCTCGGCAGAGTATGCAAACCGGGAACAATCAACGTCAATGAGCTCATGGTGCTGGAATCCTATGCCCATGTGCACCATATTGTTTCTAACGTCCGTGGACAGTTAAAAGAACAAACAAGTCCCGCAGATATAATACGCGCTGTATTCCCTGGTGGTACGATTACTGGATGTCCAAAAGAGCATTGCATGGCCATTATTGCTGAACTGGAACAGGAGGCAAGAAGTGCCTATACCGGCTCAATGGGCTACCTGAATCACAACGGTGATATGGATCTGAATATTCTTATTCGAACCATTACACTGGATAGTAATAATATAACCATTCGAGCGGGGGCTGGATTGGTCGCGGATTCTGATCCAGAGAAAGAGCTCCAGGAAACGCGCCATAAGGCACGAGGAATGTTGTTAGCCGTAGGTGCTATATCATGACTATTCTGATTAATGGACAGCCAGAAACCTGTATTGATATACAGGATCGTGGCTTTCAATATGGAGATGGCCTGTTTGAAACCATTGCCGTCGTGAATGGTGTATGCCCTCTGTGGAAATACCATATGCGACGTTTACAGCATTCATGTGAACAGCTTCAGCTAAATTCCCCTGATATTGATTTATTATCACAGGAAGTTAAGAAATTAAGCGCGAAAAAGAAACGGGGAGTTATTAAGATTATAGTAACTCGAGGCTCCGGCGGCCGCGGCTATCGTTATCCTGAAAACGAGAACATAACTCGAATCGTGATGATTCATCCCTGGCTAGATTATCCGGCCTCAAACTGGCAAGAAGGGATTAACATTACACAATGTAACACCCGTCTTGCACAACAACCCGCGCTGGCTGGTTTAAAACATTTGAATCGACTTGAACAGGTCATGGCTCGGAATGAGTGGCAGGACATCAAAATTACAGAAGGGTTAATGTTCGATACACAGGACAACCTGATTGAAGGAACTTTTAGCAATATTTTTCTAATTAAAAATAGCCAGCTTTTCACCCCAGACCTGGAATTATCTGGCGTCGCTGGAGTAATGCGTGAATTTATTATTCAGCAAGCCCGAGAACTTGCAATCGATGTGGATATTTGTCAACTTAGAGAAAACGATATTACACAGGCTGATGAAATGTTTATGTGCAACAGCCTGATTGGTATCTGGCCAATCAAACAGTTTAATGATAGTTCATATGCTGTTGGACCAGTGACCGCACAATTATTAGAAATAACCCAACAGATATATAGCTCACCCAATGTCTAAGTTTATAAAAAAAATAACCATTATTCTGGCAATACTCGGCCTGATTCTCTCAGGCTGGCTATGGTGGGATTACAGTCGGTTCATGGATTCACCAATGCCCATTGAAGGGCAGGGTATCAACTACATCGTTGAACCGGGAGCTAACCTTACTCGTATCGCCAATAACCTGAAGCAACAGGGATTAATAACGCGACCCCGTTATCTGTTATTACACGCGCGAATACAAACTAATGCTCATCGAATCAACACCGGTGAATATTTTATAAAAACCGGCACGACACCTGGAGAATTCTATCAACAACTTATTGAAGGTAAAGTTACCCAATATGCACTCACGATTGTAGAAGGATGGAGCTTCAGGCAAATGATGGACGCTATTCATTCAAATGAAGTACTAAACCATACATTAAAAGAGTTGAATTTTAGCCAGATTATGGAAAAACTAGGTTATCCCAACCAGCATCCTGAAGGTCGCTTTCTCCCGGATACCTACCATTTTCCAAGAGGGCTAACTGACGAGGCTTTTTTAAAACGTGCCTATACGGCTATGGAAACACTACTTACTAAAGAATGGGAACAACGCGAGGTTGGGTTACCACTAAAATCTCCCTATGAAGCTTTAATACTGGCTTCAATCGTAGAAAAAGAAACCGGGCTCGCCAGTGAACGTAAAGCCATTGCAGGTGTATTTACTCGACGTCTGCAAAAACGGATTCGCCTGCAAACTGATCCAACTGTAATTTATGGTATGGGTGAGCGCTATAAAGGTAATATTCGTAAACAGGATCTCCTGCGTGATACCCCGTACAACACCTACCGCCGTCATGGTTTACCGCCAACACCAATTGCGCTGCCAGGAAAAGATGCCATTATCGCTACTTTGCACCCAGACAATGCTCAGTATCTATATTTTGTATCTAAAGGTGATGGTAGCCATTATTTTTCTACCACCCTGGAAGAACACAATCAGGCCGTTATCAAATATCAGTTAAAAGGACGTAAGCGTTCTTTTTCATCTTACAAGAACAAAGCAAATTAAGGTAAAAGAATGACGGGTAAATTTATTACCATTGAAGGAAGTGAAGGAGTTGGCAAAAGCAGTAATATTGCCTTTATTAATGATTACCTGGCAAAAGCGGGTAAAAATATATTACTAACTCGTGAACCCGGTGGTACTGAACTCGGTGAACGCTTACGGGAAATCCTTCTAGATGCAAAAAATAAATCTATCAGTGATGATACAGAACTGTTATTAATGTTTGCCGCTCGAGCACAACACCTTGATGAAGTTATTAAGCCTGCTTTAGCGAAAGGAACCTGGGTGATCTGTGATCGCTTTACCGATGCGACCTATGCCTATCAGGGAGGAGGTCGAGGGTTACCGAATGAGCGGATTGCTCAGCTAGAAAGCTGGGTTCAGGGAGATCTACAACCTGACTATACTTTCTTGCTGGACATGCCCGTTGATGCAGGACTGGAACGTGCCGGTAAACGCAGTGAACCTGATCGTTTTGAGCAGGAAAAAATGGGATTCTTTAATCGTGTCCGTGAGACTTACCTGGCCCGGGCTAAACAATATAATAAACGATTTAGAGTGATTGATGCGGCACCAGCACTGGATGTGGTTCAAAAGCAAATAGCTTCAGAGCTTGAGTCTATTTTAGAGGGAATCAATATTAGCGGGAGTCAATTTTAGCGAATGACTGATTCTTCACTACTACCCTGGCAAACGGACCAATGGCAATCGCTGCAACAGCGCTTGCTAAGCCAGAGTTTACCTCATGCCTTATTAATTCATGGGCCTCAGGGAACCGGTAAACTCCAATTTGCCCAAATGTTTGCCCATTCGGTCCTTTGTCAGCAAGCAGACACACAACATCAGGCCTGCGGCCAATGTCCCGCCTGTCAGCTATTATCAGCCGGTAACCATCCTGATTTAACGCTAATTGAGCCCGAAAAAGAGGGTGGTCAAATCAAGATCGATCAAATCCGTCAGATGATCGAAAAAATTAGCCTGAGTAGCCAATATCATGGTTATAAAATAATCATTCTGTCACCGGCTGAAGCCATGAATATTTCTGCGGCCAACAGTCTGTTAAAAACACTGGAAGAGCCTCCTGCGCAGACCTTGCTGATCCTGGTCAGCACACAGCCTTCAAGCCTGCCCGCAACAATTCGTAGTCGTTGCCAGATGCTGAATTTCACACTCCCTGAGCACGATGTGGCCGTTTCCTGGCTGGAAGATCAACTTGACGACCCCACGTACACAGAACCTCTCCTGAAAGCAGCCCATGGAGCACCGTTACTGGCACTAAATTTTGCAGATTCAGACATGCTGGAACAACAAAAGACAATGCTTGCTGATTTTCATGCACTGGCCACCGGCCAGCGTGATCCGATTAAAGTTGCCGCTGAATGGTTAAAGCAAGAGCACGTCTTGCCGATACATTGGATACATGGCTGGATATGCGAAATGATCCGTCTCAAGCAGGTCACAGGGTATGCCGACGGGACGACGCAGCAGGCTACTTTGCAATCGATGGCACAGGATGTAGACTTAACCCGGTTATATAACTTACTGGAACAGGTGACAGAGGCTTTCCAGTTAATAAAGCAGTTAAATGCTCTGTCTGTGGTTGAAAAAATCCTGATTATCTGGACTAATATGCCCAGAAAGATCTCAAGATAAGCAACGCCTTAAAAAGAAGGTTTTATATATGACGACTCCCAAGCCTGGCGGACGCCAGGGTATCTTGTCATTAACAATTAAAGATAAAAGTGCGCTGTACGCCGCATATATGCCATTTGTAAAAAATGGCGGACTGTTTATTCCTACCAATAAAAGCTACAAACTTGGGGATGAGGTCTTCATGTTGCTAACGCTCATGGAAGATAAGGAAAAACTACCAGTTGCTGGCAAGATTGTCTGGGTTACACCAAAAGGTGCACAGGGAAATCGCGCAGCGGGTATTGGCGTTCAGTTCAGTGAACAGGATGGGGGAACAGCTCGTACCAAAATAGAAACCTACCTCGCCGGAGCTTTAAAATCTGATCGGCAAACCCATACGATGTAGTATAATCTCGCACTTCAGAAATTCATTAGAAAAAACCTGTGTTCTTGCAGGTTTTTTTGTAAGCGTGGTTGAAAAAAAATATGTCGTCATTCCTTGTTGATTCACACTGTCATTTAGACAGACTTGACCTGTCCTTATTTAATGGCAGCTTCGACGCGGCACTGGATAATGCTCGTGACCACGATGTTGGGCACATGCTCTGTGTCTGTATCGATCTAGAACACTTTGAAGATGTGCTGACACCCGCACAGAAATATGATTTTATCTCTGCCTCGGTTGGCGTCCACCCGAATGAGCAGGAGGGGCGAGAGCCCTCCGTTGATGAACTGGTTAAGTTATCAGCCAATCCTGATGTCGTGGCCATCGGAGAAACTGGGCTGGATTATTTTCGCAGTGAAGGAGATTTAAGCTGGCAGCAGGATCGTTTCCGTCGCCACATTCATGCAGCTAAAGAAACGAATAAGCCATTAATTATTCATATGCGTGATGCGACAGAAGATACCTTACGCATATTAAAAGAAGAGAAGGCTGATGAAGTCGGTGGAGTAATGCACTGCTTTGTCGAGAACTGGGAGATTGCTCAGCAGGCTATGGATCTGAATTTCCATATTTCCTTTTCAGGTATTGTTACTTTTAATAGCGCCAAAGAGTTAAAAGAAGTTGCCCGTGTAATGCCACTTGATCGTATGCTGGTTGAGACCGATTCTCCCTATCTAGCCCCAGTTCCATTTCGAGGTAAAAGTAATCAGCCTGCCTACGTAAAATATGTTGCCGAGCATATTGCTGAATTACGTGGTTGTGACTACAGTGAAATTGCAGAAACAACCACGAACAATTACTTCAAACTATTTGGCACAAAAACTTAAGCTTCGAATTGCCAAACCGTTGTTCTAAGTTTTTCTGTTTCATCCGCTAATACTTCACCAGCCTGTTTAGCAATTTCAGCAGACTTCAATGTTTCATTGGCAATATCACTAATATTAGTCACACTACGATTTACTTCTTCAGCAACCATACTTTGTTCTTCTGTTGCCGTTGCCACCTGGGTATTCATACTATCAATACTACTAACTGCACCAGCCACTTCGGCTAAAGCTTCAGCTGCAAGCTCGACTAATTCAGAACCCTTGTTACCTTGATCACAGGCATGGCTCATCATTTCTGAGGCCTCATTAGAACGTTTAAGAAGTTTTTCAACAATTTTTTGTATTTCACCCGTTGAATGCTGGGTACGACTCGCCAGGGTTCGCACTTCATCCGCAACTACAGCAAATCCTCGACCCTGTTCACCAGCACGTGCGGCTTCAATCGCCGCATTTAAAGCCAACAAGTTTGTCTGTTCAGCAATAGACTGAATCACATCGACAACTGAACTGATTTCTGTACTTTCTTCTTTTAGTGCATGTATAACACCCGCTGTCGTTTCAATTTCTTGCACAAGGACTTCCATACCACCAAGGGCCTCGACTGCTTTTAACGCGCCATCTTTAGCCTCGTCATTGGCATTGTGAGTTTGTTCTGCCGTCTGTTCAGCACTATTTGCAACCTCATGCACTGTCGATGATAGTTCATTCATAGCAGTCGCTACTTTTTCTACCTCTATCAGTTGTTCATCTGCATGAGCAAAACTTTCATTAATAACTCCCATAGACTCATGTGCGGTAGTATTAAGCTTATTAACTGCATCACTAACACGAACAAGTACTGTTTTTAATTTTGCCTGTAAGGCATAGATACTAGTTTCTATCTGACCTAATTCATCTGTGCGTCCGGTATATACCTGATTAGCTATACCATTATCGAATATTTCTTTACTACGTTTGGCTGCATTTTCCCAGGGGCGTGCAATAATAAAAGATAGTATTCCAGCAACAGATATTCCTGTCACAAGGGCCGTGGTAATGGCGGCGCTATTTGAAGTCCCACCCATAGCCTGTAATACAATAAAGGCTGAAAACAGTGATGCCATATTACTAAGCATTAACTTAACTTTTAATTTTCCTGTAACCCAACCTAAAAAGCGTGACGCGCTTGATTTTCCCGCAACAATTTTTTTATAAAATGCGCTGGCACGGTTTACGTGTGTTCGATCAGGGGTTGTACGAACCGATTGATAACCAACAACCTTCCCACTTTGGTAGACTGGAGTCACATAGGCATCAACCCAGTAATGATCTCCGTTTTTACATCGATTTTTAACAATCCCCATCCAGGGTTTACCCTGTTTAATTGTATCCCAGAGGTTTGCAAAGGCCTCAGGCGGCATATCGGGGTGGCGAACAATATTGTGACTCTTGCCATACAGCTCATCTTCTGAAAACCCACTTATCTCAATAAAATCACTATTGGCATAGGTGGTGATACCTTTTTCATCGGTTGTAGAGATAATTCTTAATTCACCAGCGAATGTCTGTTCAGTATTTGTAACAGGAAAGTTTTT
>JAPHRJ010000113.1 GCA_026196045.1 Gammaproteobacteria bacterium | reverse complement strand
CGACTGCCTGACCGATAACCGTAATCGTACAGTTTCTGAAGTCCGCCATGCGTTTAGCAAGGCCGGAGGCAACCTGGGCACCGATGGTTCAGTGGCTTACCTGTTTAGCAAAACCGGCAGTCTGATTTTTGCAGCCGGTAGTGATGAAGATAAAGTCATGGAAGCTGCACTGGAGGCCGGTGCCGATGATGTCGTTACCCAGGATGATACTTCGATTGAAGTGGTCACCTCGCCCGAAGCCTTTTTGGACGTAAAAGATGCAATGAAGACAGCTGGACTGGAACCGGAAATGGCCGAGATCACGATGCAGGCTTCGATGACTGTTGATATGGCTTTTGACGATGCTGAAAAAGTCTTGCGCCTGGTCGATGTACTCGAAGATCTGGACGATGTGCAGAGTGTTTATTCCAATGCCGACTTCTCTGATGAAGTCATGGAACAGCTGAACGCCGGTTAAACGGCAATCCGGCCCATATGTCATCCCATATGACATTACAGCCGCCAGGAGAGGAAAAAATAATCCCAGTCCCTAATCGTATTTTAGGTATTGATCCCGGATCACGAATCACGGGCTATGGCATTATTGACATTCAGGGAAAGAAAGCGGCCTGGCTTAACAGTGGCTGCATTCGGGTTAAAGGTGATGACCTGGCGTCCCGCTTGAAAGACATCTGTCTGGGCGTGCAATCCTTACTGGACGAATTTCAACCAGATGAAGTCGCGATAGAACAGGTATTTGTACATCGAAATCCAGATTCGGCATTGAAGTTGGGACAGGCCCGGGGTGCAGCAATGGGAATAGTGGCCATGCGTTCCCTGCCAGTGAGTGAATACACCCCGCGCGAAATTAAAAAAGCCATTGTGGGGAATGGCAATGCCGCCAAGGATCAGGTGCAGCATATGGTAATGACCTTGCTAGGCCTGAGTAAATTGCCGCAGGAAGATGCTGCCGATGCGTTGGCGGTGGCGCTGTGCCATTCATATATTTCTCAAACTCAGGGGCAGTTGGCTGCTCAGACTGGTATATTGAGTCGTCAACGGCGAGGTGGCCGGTGGCGTTAAAAAGTTAAACAAGTATTTTTGGTTTGATGTTACCGTTCGTGGTGAGTCCTTCGGCAAGCTCAGGAGAGCCGTGTCGAACCATGTACGGGAACAAAGTCATCAGGTTCTAAATCTCGTCCTTCGACAGGCTCAGGGCGAATGGAACTATCTAAATTTTACGTATAAGGATCCTGTGTGATAGGTCGACTACGAGGCAAACTGATAAGCAAACAGCCACCGATGTTGTTACTGGAAGTTGCCGGTGTCGGTTACGAAGTCGAAGCCCCCATGTCGACGTTTTATCAACTGCCCGACGTTGATAATGAAGTAATTCTACATACCCATCTAATTGTTCGTGAAGATGCTCACCTGCTCTGCGGATTTGCCTCAGAGTCTGAACGCCGTCTGTTTCGTAACCTGATTAAAGTTAATGGTGTTGGTGCCAAGCTGGCACTGGCCATCCTATCCGGCATGGGCGCGGATGAATTTGCTCGTTGCATTCAGGACAATGACAGTGTTTCACTCATTCGTTTGCCTGGCGTGGGTAAGAAAACGGCCGAGCGTCTGATTATTGAAATGCGTGATCGTCTGGATGACTGGTTTAGCCATAGTGCTATTCCAGGGACAGGTTCGACTGCGCCATTGGTAGAAAGCGTGGATGCTTCGCGGGAAGCCATCAGTGCACTGGTTGCGTTGGGTTATAAAGCGCCCGAAGCTAGCCGAATGGTGCAAAATGTAGACAGCGATGGGCTGAACAGTGAAGATGTGATCCGCGCAGCACTCAAAGCGGCTGTCTCAAAATAACCGGGTGATAACGACATAGAATGATAGAACAGGATCGACTCATAGCAACCACGCAGCAGGGTAGTGAAGATGCCATTGACCGCGCCATACGTCCAACCAGTTTAGAAGATTATGTTGGACAACCTGCCGTACGCGAGCAAATGGAAATCTTTATCGAAGCAGCGCGTTCGCGAAAAGAAGCCCTCGATCATGTCCTGATATTTGGCCCCCCTGGTCTGGGTAAAACCACGCTGTCACATATTATTGCTAATGAAATGGGCGTGGAAATGAAACACACCTCTGGCCCCGTTCTGGAGCGTCCGGGTGATCTGGCGGCATTGCTAACCAACCTGGAAGCCCATGATGTATTGTTCGTCGATGAAATTCATCGGTTAAGTCCTGTGGTGGAAGAAATCCTGTATCCAGCCATGGAAGACTATCAAATTGATATCATGATTGGTGAAGGTCCGGCCGCGCGCTCTATTAAACTGGATTTACCACCTTTTACATTGGTAGGTGCGACCACCCGCGCGGGTTTATTAACTTCACCTCTACGGGATCGCTTTGGCATTGTGCAGCGTCTGGAGTTTTATAGTGCGAATGATCTGACCACTATCGTCAAACGATCTGCCCATATTCTGAATCTCAAAATTGATGATGCGGGTGCGATGGAAATTGCACGTCGTTCCCGTGGTACCCCACGCATTACTAATCGTTTACTACGCCGAGTGCGTGATTATGCCGAAGTAAAAGCGGCCGGTGAAATTACCGAAGCGGTGGCGCATAAAGCCCTGGATATGCTGGATGTAGACGAACGTGGTTTTGACATGATGGATCGCAAATTACTATTAGCCATCATGGAAAAATTTGATGGAGGTCCGGTTGGTGCCGACAGTCTGGCGGCGGCAATTGGTGAAGAACGTGGCACCATTGAAGATGTACTCGAACCTTTTTTGATTCAACAGGGCTTTATTATGCGTACACCCCGTGGGCGGGTTGCGACACGCCATGCCTATTTGCATTTTGGATTACACATCCCGAAAACGGTGGAATCTGAATTACAGGGATCCATGGATCTGTTTAGTGAAGATAAGGATTAAATTGAGTCAATTGAATATCAGGGTTTCCGACAACCAGAATAAAAACTCAGAGGGATTGTTAATAGCGTGAACACGTTCCTATGGCCCGTCCAGGTTTACTACGAAGATACAGATTCCGGCGGCGTGGTGTATTACGCCAATTATCTGAAGTTCATGGAACGTGCTCGTACTGAATGGTTACGTAGTCTGGGTTTTGAACAGGATGAACTCATTGAGAAAAATTCGGTCATATTTGCGGTACGTTCTGTCCAGGTCGATTATCTGGCACCAGCACGTTTTAATGATTGCTTAATGGTGAGCGCTAAGCCGGTCGAGCAAGGACGAGTCAGTTTAGTATTTGAGCAAATAATTAAAAGAAAGAATGAAGATAAACCTTTATGTCAGGGGCAAATTAAAATTGTGAGCCTGAATTCACAATCATTTAAACCCTGTTCCTTACCAGCCCCCTTGGCTGAATGCATTAATATTGGAGAATAAGGCTTGCCTGAACTATCGATTTCCCGTCTGATTCTGGATGCCAGTTTTGTCGTCCAGATGGTGATGTTGTTGCTGTTAATTGTATCCATGTTGTCGTGGACGGTTATTTTCCTGAAAAACTCGATGATTAAAAAAGCACGAGTAGAAGCCGATCGCTTTGAACGTAAGTTCTGGTCAGGTGCCGATCTGGGTGAACTTTACAAGCGGGTGTCAGCTAATCGTGGCCGCTTGACTGGTATGGAAATGATTTTCGAGGCGGGCTTTCGTGAGTTTGCACAGTTACGTAAAAATACCAATGTCGAACCCATGGTGGTATTACAGGGTGCGCAGCGAGCCATGCGTATTTCTTTAAACCGTGAGATTGATAACCTGGAAATGCACCTGTCATTTCTTGCTACCGTCGGTTCTACCAGTCCTTATGTCGGTTTGTTTGGAACAGTATGGGGAATTATGAATTCATTCATGGCGCTGGGCGCGATGAAGCAGGCAACAATTTCGTCCGTCGCACCGGGTATTGCCGAAGCTTTGATCGCAACAGCTATGGGTTTATTCGCAGCGATTCCTGCGGTGATTGCCTATAACCGTTATTCTAATGATGTGGAACGGATTATCAGTCGTTATGATATTTTTGTAGAAGAGTTTTCAGCCATTCTGCAACGGCAGGCCCATGTCTAGAGAACTGGGTTAACAGACGATGCAGATGACTCAATCAGTCCGGCGTTTTAGAAAAAAACGCATGTCCGAGATCAATGTCGTACCTTATATTGATGTGATGCTGGTGTTGCTGGTTATCTTTATGGTGACTGCACCCCTGTTAACTCAGGGTGTAAAGGTAGAATTACCACAGACAGACTCGACGCCCATTGAACAAAATGATCAGGAACCTATTATTATTTCGGTAGACAGTAAGGGCAATTATTTTCTTAACCTGGGTGATAAAACCGATTCGCCGATTAAACCCCAGTTGTTGATGACTCGGATCAAGGCTGTGTTAAAACATCGCCAGGATAATACGGTGTATGTCAAGGGTGATAAGAATGCTAATTATGGCAAGGTTGTAGAATTAATGGCGTTACTGAAGCAGTCTGGTGTTGAAAATGTTGGCCTGGTCACGCGGATGCCGGAGCGGTCAGGTAAGCGTTAGATGTGGGAGGCAATCAGGAAAAATCCACGGGCGGCCGTTGCCGCATTGTTGGCACACATTGTTTTTATTGTGCTGCTGGTGGTGAGCTTCAAATTTTCGGATGATGAGGACATAGCTAGCCAGAACCAGCAGAAGATGGAAGTGGTGAAGGCCGAAGCGGTTGATGAACGTAAGATCAATGCTGAACTGGATCGGCTTCGTCGTATTGAAAAACAGAAGCAGGACAAGGTCAAACGTGAAGCCGATAAAGCCAAACGTGAAGCCGATAAAGCCAAACAGGCACGCCTGGCCGAACAAAAACGTTTAGTCGAAGCAAAGAAAAAACGCAGGCAGGAAGAGCAACAAAAGAAAGCCGCGGAAAAAAAACGTAAGGACGCGGAACGTAAGCGTAAGCTGGAAGCGGCAGCGGAAAAGAAACGTCTGGAAAAATTGAAGAAGGAAAAGGAAGAAACTGAACGTAAACTTAAGGAAGAAGAAAAACGCAAGCAGGAAGAAGAACGTCAGCAACAGGAAGAGCTGGCCAGGCAGGAAGCTGAGCTAAAACGTAAACTGGAAGCCGAGCAGAAACAGGCTGCAGCCAGAAATGCAGCTAAGCAGACGGAAATTAATAAATACCGTATTCTGATTAAACAGGAAGTGACTCGACGCTGGATTGTTCCTAATATGGCTACGGGACAACTAAGCTGTGATGTTAAAGTTAAAATTTTTCCTGGTGGTGATGTGGCAGAAGTACTGATTATTAGAAGTAGTGGTAACAAGGCATTTGATCGTTCGGTTGAGAAGGCAGTTGAACGGGCTGCACCTTTACCGGTGCCTAAAGTCGATAGCGGGTTGTTTGATGAGTTCAGGGAAGTAATTTTTTCCTTTGAACCAAAAAATATTTCGGAATTTGGTTAATTAAAATGCAAATAAATAAACTGATTATTATTTTATTCCTGTTTTTTCAGGGTCTGTCATCGGCACAGGCCGTTTTAAAAATTGAAATTACCCAGGGTATGGAAGGGGCGACACCGATTGCTATTGTACCTTTTGATTGGGTAGGGAGTGGTTTGCCCCCAGAAAATATCAACCAGATCATAGCCGCCGATTTACAACGCAGTGGTTTTTTCTCGCCCCTGCCTGAGCAGGACATGATCTCAAGGCCTGGTGAAGCTAGTCAGGTGATGTTTGCAGACTGGCGTGCACTGAATGTGGATTATGTGGTGGTGGGTAGAATGCTGTCTCAACCTGATGGGACGTTCCAGATTCAGTTCCAGTTAATGGATGTTCATAAAGGCAAACAAATGGCGGGTTACAGCATTCGTAGCCGACAACCTGAACTGCGTACTACTGCTCATCAAATTAGTGACATCATTTATAAAACAGTGACCGATGTTGATGGCGCATTTGATACCCATATTGCCTATATCACGGTAACCCAGAACCGCAAATCCGAACGACTGTATCGCCTGGCCATTGCCGATGCGGATGGCCATAATGAACAGATCGTTTTTGAGTCCAGCAAACCGCTGATGTCACCAAGCTGGTCGCCGGATGGCAAACAACTGGCCTATGTTTCCTTTACCAGTGGTCGACAGGAAGTGTATGTGCAAAATGTGATCACTCGCGAAAGCAGACTGGTCAGCAGTTCTAAAGGTTTGAATGGTGCTCCTGTGTGGTCACCGGATGGCAAGCAGTTAGCCCTGACTTTATCCAAAGACGGCAACCCTGAGATTTATGTCGTAAACTTATCTAATAATAAATTTACCCGGATTACACGCCATTATGCGATTGATACCGAGGCGACCTGGATGCCGGATGGTAAAGGACTGATATTTACCTCTGATCGTGGAGGTTCGCCCCAACTGTATCAGGTTGAACTGAATCGTCAGGGGGCGGTGAGTCGTCCTAAGCGTATTACCTTCGATGGCAACTATAATGCACGTGCATCGGTATCCCCTGATGGCAAACGGGTCGCGATGGTACATCGAGAGAATGGTCGCTTTACGATAGCTGTACAATCGCTGGTGAATGGACGTTTTCAGGTATTAACAACTTCAAGGCTGGATGAGTCGCCCAGCTTTTCACCAAATGGTAGTATGATCATTTATGCTACCGAAGATAATTACAATGGTGTGCTGGCAGCCGTTTCGGTCGACGGTCGCGCACATCAACGTTTAAGTTTACAGTCAGGTGATGTCCGGGAACCAGCCTGGTCACCGTTTAAGTAATATTCTGAATTGAATTTTGAGACAAATGGGGGAGTACCATGGCAAGCTCGTTTAAGTATTTGTTAATTGCTACGTTGGTCGTGACGTTAACGGCATGTAAGTTTGGTCCAGTAAAAAAACGTACTGATGCTGACACGGCGGATGAGGCACAAACCGCAATGGCTGAGGGTGAGCAGGGTGCTGGTGCTGAAGATCAGCGCTATGGTGCAGATATGGGGGCAGGTTTTACGGGGCAGGAACTGGATGATCCCAACAGTCCTTTATCAAAACGGGTATTTTATTTCGATCTGGATAGCAGCCAGTTGAGTGTTGAAGATCGGGATGTTATTGCTGCCCATGCTAACTACCTGTCCATGAATCAAAATGTATCGGTGGTACTGGAAGGACATGCCGATGAACGCGGTACTCGTGAATACAATATTGCATTAGGTGAACGTCGAGCCAAAGCCGTACTACAATTACTGCTAGTGCAGGGTGTTTCCAATGCTCAGGCTCAGGTTATCAGCTTTGGAGAAGAACGGCCGGTAGCGCTGGACCATGATGCTAGTGCCTGGCGTCTTAACCGCCGTGTAGAAATTCTTTACTCAGGATATTAATTATGCCGCTTAAATTATTTTCACCAGTCGTACTGGGTCTGGCCTGTATGAGTATTTCAGGTCTTGTTTCTGCGCAGGAACCTGCTGCACCGGCTGTTTCTGTGGAAGAACGCATCACCAGACTGGAACGTCTTATGAATAGCCAGGGACTGGTGGATATTTTGTTGCGAATGGAAAACTTGCAGCGGGATGTCCAGCAGATTCAGGGTGGTGGTGAAGTGCAGTTACATAAACTGGAAGAAATTAAAAAGCGCCAACGCGAACTGTATATTGATATTGATCGTCGCCTGTTACAACTGGAACGCAAGCAAACTACAGCTATGCCTGCCCAGGTTAGTAAACAGCCAGTGACCTCAACGCCATCACAAACAAAAAAAGGTATGTTATCCGTTGATAACGAGGCAGCAACAGCCGGTTCAACCATGGCTTCCGGTAAGCCAACGGGTCGTGCGGTACGTTCTTCAATCCCAGCTAAACAGGAAGTAACGCAACCGACACCTGAAACGGAGCAAACGGCATATCAAAAGGCATTCGATCTGTTACGTGAGCTTCGTTATGACAAAGCCAGTGAAGCCTTTCGTACCTTTATTAACAATTATCCGGAAGGGCGCTATGCGCATATCGCGCAATACTGGTTAGCTGAAGCCAGTTATGCTCAACGTGATTTTAAAACAGCCATTGGAGACTATACCAAGCTAATTGACACCTATGCAGCGAGTCCAAAACGCGCTGAAGCCATGTTGAAAATTGGTTACAGCTATTATGAATTAAAAGATTACCCAATGGCACAGTCGATACTTGAGCAGTTAATTGGAAGCTATCCTGATACAACTGAATCAGGCCAGGCGCGTAATCTTTTACAGAAAATAAAAATTAATAACGCCTCATAAATCGTAATGGTTGTTGAGGAATCGGTGCCACGCCTGCGCATCACCGAGATATTCTATTCTCTACAGGGTGAATCGCGTAGTGTTGGTTGGCCGACTGTTTTTATTCGTTTAACCGGTTGTCCCCTGCGTTGTGGATACTGTGATACCACTTATGCTTTTCAGGGTGGTGACTGGATGAGTCTGGATCAAATCATTGAACAGACTTCGCAATATCAATCTCGTTATGTCACCGTGACCGGTGGTGAGCCACTGGCGCAAAAACCCTGCCTGGAATTATTAAGCCAGCTATGTGATAAAGGCTACAAAGTTTCACTGGAAACTTCGGGTGCGCTGGATATTTCTTCTGTCGATTCGCGTGTTGTCATTGTGATGGATCTAAAAACCCCATCGTCTGGTGAAGAAAGTAAAAACCGTTATGACAACATCGAACATCTGAAACAAAAAGATCAGTTGAAGTTTGTGATTGGTGATCAAGCCGACTATGACTGGGCAGTGGCAAAGCTTGAAGAATTTAACTTAACTCAACGTTGCGAAGTTTTATTTTCCCCTGTACAGGATCAACTGTCACCAACTGCACTGGCCGACTGGATCCTTCGTGATCACTTACCCGTGCGTATGCAGGTGCAGCTACACAAACTGCTCTGGGGTAATGAAGCCGGGCACTGATTGTTGTAAACTCTCCCCATGTCAAAAGCCGTTGTTCTTGTTTCCGGTGGACTGGATTCCGCTACCGTTCTGGCCATGGCCCGCGCCGAGGGTTATAGCTGCTATGCGCTCAGTTTTGATTATGGCCAACGCCATCTCTGTGAACTCGATGCAGCAAAACAGGTCGCTGAAGCACATGGTGCCGTAGAACATAAAGTCATTAAGCTGGGGCTGGATGAAATTGGTGGCTCAGCCCTGACCAGTAAAGACATCCCGGTTCCACACACTCCCACTACCGGCATTCCGGTAACTTATGTACCGGCTCGTAATACCGTATTTCTGGCTCTGGCCCTGGGTTGGGCTGAAGTCCTGGAGGCCGAGGCCATTTTCATTGGTGTGAATGCCGTGGATTATTCCGGTTATCCTGACTGTCGGCCTGAATACATCGAAGCCTTCGAGAACATGGCGAATCTTGCCACCAGGATCGGGGTTGAGGGCAGGCCCATTCATATCAAGACACCTCTGATTCATTTGAGCAAAGCCGACATCATTAAGACGGGAACCGCGCTGGGGGTGGATTACTCCAAAACCCTGTCCTGTTATTCACCCGATGAGCAGGGACTGGCCTGTGGCGAGTGTGATTCCTGCCGTTTGCGTGCGGCTGGT
>JAPHRJ010000004.1 GCA_026196045.1 Gammaproteobacteria bacterium | reverse complement strand
TGGGAAGTGGATGCCTGGTTGGGTAAGGACCTGAACAAACTCTGGTTTAAAAGTGAAGGTGAATATGTTGACAGTAAAACGGAAGAGGCTGAAACACAGCTACTTTACAGTCGGGCTATTGCGCCTTTTTGGGATTTTCAGGCAGGCTGGCGCCATGACAGTAAACCTGTTCCAAAGCGTGACTGGTTGGCAGTGGGCTTTAAAGGATTAGCCCCATATCTATTTGAGGTGGATGCCACTTTATTTCTCGGTGAATCCGATCAGGTAGGGGCACGACTTCAGGCTGAATATGAATACATGTTCACGCAGAAGTTAGTTCTATCTCCTGAAATAGAAGTCAATTTTCATACCAAAAGTGATGAGTTGGTAGAAACTGGTTCGGGACTATCTGATATGGAAGTAGGGCTGAGGCTACGCTATGAAATATGGCGTGAATTTGCGCCTTATGTCGGGGTTAACTGGTGGAACAAGTTCGGAAAAACAGCCGACTATGCCAGGGATGAGGGTGAAAAAACCAGTGACGTTCAGTTCGTTGCCGGTATTCGAGCCTGGTTCTGATAAAACAATAATGTTTGCTCCACTGTCAGTCTTTCAGATGCAGTGGAGC
This sequence comes from Gammaproteobacteria bacterium, assembly GCA_026196045.1. Classification (GTDB taxonomy): domain Bacteria; phylum Pseudomonadota; class Gammaproteobacteria; order UBA6429; family Thiohalophilaceae; genus JAPHRJ01. The sequence goes on along the minus strand of JAPHRJ010000004.1, from coordinate 61,940 downwards.
AATTTTAAGGAGTTATAACGTTGTGAAACGAAAACTATTAATCATACTTCCTCTCAGTATTGTGATTTTTATTACAGGATGTAGTGAGGGAGATAAAAATACTACCAGCACGAAAAATAAGGTTGAACCTGTTCAAAAGGCACCACTGGTGACAAAGCGCTGGTACACCTTTGAACAAGCGGTTAAAGGGAATCAGTTATTTCAAACTAACTGTGCCAGTTGCCATAAATCCGATGCTTCTGGTGCAGAAAACTGGCGCAAGACGGATGCCAATGGAAAATTACCACCACCTCCACTCAATGGTACAGCCCATGCCTGGCACCATCCTTTACCCATCATGCGACGGACAGTCTACTTTGGTGGGGCCCCTGTTGGTGGTTCCATGCCCGGGTTTTCAGATAAGTTGAGTAAGGATGACATTGATTCAGTTCTTGCCTGGGTGCAATCACACTGGTCTGATGAAATTTATAATATGTGGTACCGAAAAAATATCAAGACAGGCTATACGTTTAAGAGAACTAAATCTAATCAATAAGATCCAAATAATATATGGAGAAATGGTATGAGTAAAAGTGAACATATCTTACCTGTTAAATTGAAGGCCTATTTCAATCCATTTAGTGTGTTAATGATAGGAATTACTCTGGTGGTAGTAGGTTTATTTATTTATCAGCAACCTTCTATCGCCGCTGATGTTGTTGTTTATAAAAGCCCAACGTGTGGATGCTGTAAAGAATGGGTGAAACACATTAAAGAGAACGGATTCACAGTGGCTATACACAATCGAAATGATATGGAACCAATTAAGTCAAAAATTGGAATTCCAGCTCATTTGAAATCATGCCATACAGCCAGGGTACAAGGTTATGTGATCGAGGGGCACGTTCCAGCTGAACTCATATCTCGAATGTTAAAAGAGAAGCCGAATTTTAAAGGATTGTCTGTACCTGGTATGCCAATGGGATCGCCTGGAATGGAAGGTCCACGAAAAGACGACTATGAAGTTCTTGCATTCCAACAAGATGGCAGCACGATGGTGTATGCCCAACGTTAACTATGAGGAATATCATGAGAAGGTTTAGTTCGGTTTTATTTGTGTTTATGGTCTTTGCATTTAATGTGCCTGGTGTGTTTGCGCATTCTCCACCTGAACATGCTCAGGTCTATTTCATTAATTTGAAAGATGGTGATGTTGTTGAAAGCCCATTTAAGGTGACGTTTGGTATAAAAGGTTTTGGTATAACCCCAGCTGGCTCAACGGGAAAAATCAGGCATATGGCAGGACATCACCATCTGTTGATTGATGTTTCTAACATGCCGGATATGGATGACTCTATACCAAGAGACAAAAAACATATGCATTTTGATAAGGGAGAAACTGAAGCCGTACTTACCTTGCCAAAGGGACAACATACACTGCAATTATTATTAGGCGATGAACAACACGAACCTCAGGATCCACCACTTATTTCAGAAAAGATTTCAATAACGGTTAAATAAAAGGAGAAAAATATGTACGGTTTTTTTACAAAAATTAAAGGTGATATGGGCGAAATAGAGGCCAGAGTGGTCGAGGCTCTAAAAGAAGAAGGTTTTGGTGTTTTAACAGAAATAGATGTTCAGGCGACATTAAAGAAAAAATTGGGTATAGAACAACGACCTTACAGGATATTAGGTGCGTGTAATCCAACATTGGCTCATCAAGCACTGGAGGCGGAGCCTGATATTGGCCTGTTACTTCCTTGCAACGTGGTTATACGTAAAGAGGAAGATGGAACAGTCAATGTCGGATTTATGGATCCGAAGGCTGTTTTGACGCTGGTTCAAAAGGAAGGGGTTACATCGCTTGCACAGGAGGTTCGTTCTCGATTAGAGCGGGTAAGAGAGGCTTTAGGTGGAGATTTTATTAATTAGGATGTGAATATCATATGAAGTAACAAAGGATGAAAATATGGTGATGCCATGAATATAGTAGAAAAAATAAGTCATAACGAAGATGTGTTGACAAGTGTTGTGCATAAGGACCCTGTGTGTGGAATGACTGTTGAGCAGGATTCACCATTCTCAGCGGGAAATGATGGAAAAAGCTATTATTTTTGTAGCCGCCATTGTTTGGATAAATTCGTGGCTTCACCTGAACAATATCTTCTAACTTCACACCATCTTGAGAAAACTAAGACGGAAGATGATAAACAGGATTTAAGTACTCATACTCTTTATACATGCCCCATGCATCCTGAAGTGGTACAGGACAAACCCGGCAGTTGTCCAAAGTGTGGCATGGCCCTGGAACCGAGTTCAGCCATCGCTGAAGAAGATACCTCTGAGCTGGATGATATGTCATTGCGTTTTTATATCGGTGCTCTGCTATCCATTCCGGTTTTTTTAAGTGCAATGGCGGCAGAATTCTGGCCAGACACAATGGCAAAACTTTTTTCTCATGAAAACCGACAGTGGTTGGAGTTGATACTTTCAACGCCCGTTGTGTGGTGGTGCGGCTGGGTTTTTTATGAGCGAGGCTGGCAATCTCTCGTCAATCGAAATTTGAATATGTTTACGCTTATCGCACTTGGTGTCAGTGTGGCGTGGAGTTACAGTCTTATTGCTGTGCTAATTCCCGATATTTTTCCTGATGCCGTATTTAATGAAAGCGGAGTCATTCCTGTTTACTTTGAAGCGGCGGCCGTAATCACCGTTCTGGTATTACTTGGTCAGGTTCTTGAGCTGCGTGCAAGGAGTCAGACTAATGCGGCAATTAAAATGTTATTAGGTCTGGCGCCAAAAACAGCTCGTATTATTCTAAAAGATGGTCGTGAAGAAGATATTCCTCTGCAAGAGGTAAAGGTTAATGACACATTAAGGATCAGGCCAGGGGAAAAAATACCAGTGGATGGTGTTGTGATTGATGGTGATAGTCATGTTGACGAATCCATGGTGACTGGTGAGCCACTTCCCGTTGAGAAAAAATCAGGAGATAAACTCATAGGCGCCACAGTCAATAGTACAGGCAGCTTGTTAATGCAGGCCGAGAAGGTTGGAGCAGATACATTATTATCTCAGATCGTACATATGGTTGCCGAAGCCCAACGCACACGCGCTCCCATTCAGAAACTGGCTGATATTGTTGCGGGTTATTTTGTTCCGGCTGTTGTTATCATTGCAGTCATAACTTTTATCGTATGGAATATTTGGGGTCCTGAACCCGCACTTGCCTATGCCGTCATTAATGCGGTTGCAGTATTGATCATTGCGTGTCCCTGTGCCTTAGGTCTGGCAACACCGATGTCGATTATGGTGGGTACGGGTAAAGGTGCCATGCTTGGTGTATTGATCAAAAATGCAGAGTCATTAGAGATATTACGTAAGGTTGATACTTTGGTGATAGATAAAACAGGAACCCTCACGGAAGGTCGACCAGAATTAGTCTCTGTTTCTGTCATGAATCAAGTTGAAGAAGAAATGCTATTAAAATTGGCTGCGTCACTGGAAAAAGCGAGTGAGCATCCTTTAGCAGAGGCCATAGTAAGGGGTGCAAAAAATCGTGGATTAGAATTATTAGAAGTTCGTAACTTCCAGTCTATAACCGGTATGGGTGTCACTGGTGATGTCGATGGGCATCAGGTTGCACTGGGCAATGAAAAGCTATTAGATGGTTTAGGAATTAATATATCTGATATATCTTCCGGGGCTGAAAAACAGCGAGCTGAGGGACAAACAGTAATGCATGTCGCTATTGATGGTAAGGCGGCTGGCCTTATTGGGGTTGCAGATCCGATTAAGATCTCGACTCCAGAAGCGATTCACGATTTACATAAAGAGGGCCTTACCCTGGTAATGCTTACCGGGGATAACATAAAAACAGCAGAAGCGGTGGCTGCAAAATTGGATATTGACCAGATACAGGCTGAAGTACTACCTGATCAGAAAGCTTCGATAGTCAAACAGTTACAATCCATGGGGAAAACAGTCGCTATGGCCGGTGATGGGATTAATGATGCACCGGCGCTGGCTCAAGCCCATGTCGGTATTGCCATGGGCACAGGGACTGATGTGGCTATGGAAAGCGCGGGCGTCACTCTGGTTAAAGGAGATCTCCGAGGCATTGTACGAGCACGACGTCTAAGTCGTGAGGTTATGAAAAATATACGACAGAATTTATTCTTTGCTTTCATTTATAACTCACTGGGTGTTCCCGTTGCAGCCGGTCTGCTGTATCCCATGTTTGGAATACTGCTCTCCCCAATGATTGCCGCAGCAGCCATGAGTTTTAGTTCAGTCTCAGTGATCGGTAATGCGCTTAGGCTAAGAAAAATGAAAATATAGATATAGGAGGTTGACTATGTATGAAGGACATATGTTTGGAGCAGGTAGTGTCTTTATGTGGATATTCTGGGTACTAGTAATAGTTGGTGTTGTGTGGTTATTTGTATTTTCTTTTATGGGGGATACAAGTGGAAAAAAATCAGCCCTGGAAATTCTTAAAGATCGATATGCTTCTGGAGATATAGACCGAGATGAGTTTGAACAGAGAAAAAAGGATTTAAATTCAACATAAAGTACTAGCATATACCGTGAAGATGATGACTAATCGAGTATTTTTGCTGATAGCTTTTATTATCACGCTATTCTTTGTCTACTTCATGCTGAAAAACTCAGGCTTTCTGATTATTATTATGGATACAGAGAGATTGATTGCATGGATAAACGAACTCAATTACTGGGGACCTGGTGGAATTATGGTTCTCATGGCTATTGCGGTGATTATCAATCCCATACCTAGTGCACCGATAGCATTAGTGGCAGGGGCCATTTATGGACATACATGGGGTACAGTATATGTTGTTATAGGAGCCGGTAGTGGAGCACTGGCTGCATTTTGGATAGCTCGTTTATTAGGCTATGAACTCTTACGTCGATTATTAGGTGAACGAATAGATTTAGGTTGGCTGGGTTCGCAAAATTTTCTCACGGGAATGGTGTTTATTTCACGGTTATTGCCATTTATATCCTTTGATTTAGTTAGTTATGGCGCAGGATTAACAGTTATTAAATTCTGGCGTTTTGCAATTGCAACCCTGACAGGGTTAATTCCAGCCAGTTTTCTTTTGGCCCACTTTGGAGGTGAGCTGACTTCATCAAGTCTGGAACAAACGATATCTATATTATTGATGCTTGGTTTTATCACCATTATTCCTATCGTAATAAAAGTATTTCTACGTTGGTATAAAAATATCCAAAGTAGTCATAATTCTTAATAAGAAAGAGGGTTAGCTCAGATTATATTTGGCAATTTTTCGATCCAGGGCGGGTCTGGAGATACCGAGTATTTCGCAAGTTTTTCCCTTGTGCCAATGGGTATGTTCTAGTATCGATTTTATATGTTCTTGCTCGAGATCATCAAGCGATATTAATGAGACGGTATTCGAATTAACGTTTATTTGGGTTTTGTCCAATGCTATATCAGTATCTTGTGGTAGAGCTAATAAATCGGCTGTAATGGTATCGGTGCGAGCTAGAACGGATGCACGGGTAAGAATATTCTCTAGTTCACGAATATTACCTGGCCATTGATAGGCCTTCATATGTTGCCAGGCGTTCTCAGCGAGATACTTTACCTTTGTATGTTGCTTGTTATTGATCTTTACTAATAGATGTTCTGTTAACAATGGTAAATCATCCATACGATCCCGCAATGGCGGGATATGAGTGTGGACCACATTTAAACGATAATAGAGGTCTTCTCGGAAATTACCTTCCTGGATCATTTCTTTGAGATTTCGATTCGTTGCTGCGATGATTCGAGTATTCGTGTGTAGTGTTTGGATACCTCCTACACGTTCAAAGCTACCCTCCTGTAAGACTCGAAGTAACTTAGCCTGGAGGGCTGTTGACATTTCACCTACTTCATCAAGAAATAGGGTGCCGTCAACGGCTAATTCAAATTTACCCGCTTTATGAGCTATTGCACCAGTAAAGCTGCCTTTATCGTGACCAAATAATTCACTTTCCAGCAAATTTTCAGCTAAGGCTGAACAGTTAATAGGAAGAAATAGCCCAGATCGTCCTGAGTGGTTGTGCAGTGCTCGGGCGACTACCTCTTTACCAGTACCACTTTCACCAGTGATTAAAACAGGAGCATTACTGCTAGCTACACTACCGATTGTTTTACATATATCGAGTATGGCAGGGCTATTTCCAACAATTTGTCCAACATTAATCTGATAATCATCACCCTCAATAATTGCAGTGATCTGGCGAGAAAGTCGATGGGTTTTGAGGGCGTTGTTTAATGTTATATCTAGTTCAACTTTATCCATTGGCTTGCGGATAAAATCATAGGCTCCAGATCTCATTGCTTCTATAGCTAGTGTATTATCACTCACACCTGTTATCATAATTACAGGTACCTGGAAGGAAGGTTCTGCTATTTCTTTTAAGAGATCTATGCCAAGGCCATCTGGAAGCTGATTATCCAGTAAAATGGCATCAATGGCTTTAGTATGGATTATTTCCCTGGCTTGTTCGAGTGAATATGCTATGTATGCATTATGATCCTGTTCTTCCAGGTGCATTACCAGTAATTCACTAAAAACTTTGTCGTCTTCAATTATGAGAATATTTGCCATAAGCGGGATACCATTGCTTATTCGTTGAACCTTGAGAATTACGTTTTGTCACATGTGAGATAGACATTTATAAATATAATATGTTCCTTTACTCTAACTGTATATGACGAGATATACAATGATAACACAGCTCAAAAAACTAACGTGGAAGCCTTCGACAGTGTCCTGGCTCAGCTTTGTAATGATGGGGTTAATTGTTGCGGGTATTGGACTTTCTGGGACATCTCATGTGGTTAATTATCTTAAAGAGCAACAGACTGTTCATGATATTGAGCATAACCGAGAAATTGCATCTGCACTGCTTTCTGAACTAAGGACAGTTTTGGATAATAAGGAACATGATGTTTCACAGGCTATGTCCAAAATTATCGACGGTTATTCCATCTTTGGTTTCAGAATATTAGTTATTGATAATGTTAATCAGACCATTGTCGTCGACAGTGGATCAAAAATATCAACACCTGTTGCGATAAAAGATAGTTGGTTGAATAAAATGACTAATTTAGCTGGAGAACATGTTGGTCTTATCCAGGAGAATGGTGTTGTACGTGCACAGGGTAAAAATCATCATCCCATGTTGCTATTGTTACAGGATGTCGGTAACTCAGGTGATAATCGTTGGATACTAGGTATTGCTAAAGATCAGAAGGCCTTGAACGAATTTTTGGTTGATCTGCATTGGCATTTGGATGCAGTACTACTCTTAACCTATGTTCTTATCACCTTGTTTGGTTACTACACCATGCGAAGTATTGGTAGGAATTATGAAAAGAGGTTGGAAACGCAAGTAAAAGAGCGTACCAAACAATTGGAGAATGCTCATGAGGATCTGCTTCATAAAACGCGACTGGCCACGATAGGACAAACAGCGACTGTTCTTACCCATGAGATGAGAAACCCACTTGCTTCAATAAAGCTCGCTCTCTCCGGTATAAAAGACTCGGAGTCATTGCAAAAAAGGGAATCACGACGCGTTGACCTTGTACTGGGAGAAGTCGATAGGTTGGATGCACTATTATCAGAAACACTGGATTATGTTAAGCCAGTTAAGTTATCAGCTCAACCAGTAGAACTTGATCTGCTATTAACACGGGTCCTGGAGCAGCAGTCACCATTGTTACAAGACAAAAATATCCATGTTAAACGTCAATTTTGCAATGACGGCTCGGCACTCAGGATAGACGAAGCACAGGTCCATCAGGTTTTTCTGAATATGATTAAAAATGCGATTGAGGCAAGTCCTCAAGGTGGCGATATCTCTATTTCATTGCAACGTAGGAATAATAAACTTGTTTTGACTATGAGTAATAGTGGTGAAATATTGAGTAAGGAAACACTACATCGGGCCTTCGATCCATTTTATACAACTAAACCAAAAGGAACAGGTTTAGGCCTGGGTTTAGTTAAGAGGGTTGTTGAAGAACACGGTGGTTCCGTAGTGCTGGAAAGCACCAGTGAATTTGGAACTGTGTTAACGCTGAGTTTTTTAATGGACTAAATAGATTTAGCTGCGATTCATTCATATCAATCTCTTTTATACAAAATGTTACATAGTTCTATCTTTCGTTAAACCAGTTAACATCATCTAAATTACTGCTTGTTTTTGTTCTACTTCTAACTCACTGAACTGTAAACGTAAATCCCTTCTTTATAAGATTGGTACAGTAACTGCATTTATTTAATGTATAAAGTGTATCAATATGTGAGGGAATGATTTAATGAAAATTGCAGTTAGTATTATTTTATTTGTAGTGTTTTCTTTGATAGGTATAACGGTCTTTGCTTTTTCTGGTATTTTGAATGTCTCTGCCATTAGCAAAGAACCTGCTGCAATTCGTTGGGTTCTTGAAAATACACGTAAGTATTCTGTGCGTTCTCGTGCAGATGATATAAAGACACAAGCCTTGGTAAATGAATATACGGTTAGTGCTGGAGCCAGAGCATTTAATGATATGTGTGCTGGGTGTCATGGTGCACCAGGAAAGTCTTCTTTTCTTGGTGCAAGAGACATGAATCCACCTCCGCCAAATCTTTCAGAAGTTGCCCCAAATCGTAGTGATAAAGAACTATTCTGGGTAGTTAAAAATGGAATTCGTATGACAGGTATGCCAGCTTGGGGACCAAGCCATACAGATATGCAATTATGGGAGTTAGTAGCCTTTATCAAGAAACTTCCTGAAATGACACCAGATAAATACATGTCATTAGTCGAAAATACTCAAAATGATGGTCATGATCATGAGCATAGCGAAACAAATAAAACTGATGAACATGGACACCCCCACTGAACATATTATGAAAAATTGGTTTATGTATGAGAGTTAAATTTAATTATTCATGGATGCATACATCTCTATTGTAATTTCCCATGCCATGTAGGAGGTGACATATGAGAATTATTATTTTTAAGTTCGCAAAATATATTGTTCTGATGGTGTTATTAGTTCTCAACTCAGAGTCTTTAATAGCTAATGAAAATAATATGTTTAGAAATATAGATGATATAAATATTCACATAGGATTGATTTCTGTGGATATGATTCAAGGAGGAGATTTCTCTGCGGAATATAGAATGCATGGCGGCATGCCGTTAGGTAAAAATAAATACCACCTAGTTGTTGCTTTATTGGACGAGGAGACTGGTGAACATATTGTTGATGCAAAGGTGTCTGTAAAAATAGCGGCCGTCGGATTATCCGGTGTCACGAAGGAAATGGAGAAAATGAAGGTCAATGGTAGCGTAACATTTGGCAATTATTTTGTGCTACCCAGGAATTTACCTTATCGTATTTTGGTTACGATAGATGCTGAGAATAAAGGTCGTGTCCAGACAGTTTTTAACTTTGATAAACATTTGCGCTAATTGATGAAATTGTGATTGGAATTCAGAGCGCGTGTTTAACACGCTAACTGGTATATGGATGTTTCTTCAAAGGTGAAATAGATACTGTGGCTGACACACAATAGATTTGTCGTCTGCCTTTAACGCCAGTCAAGAAAGTGAGACAAGCCAAATGACAGATATTGTACTGATCCTTTTGCTGGGAGTAGGTGCTGGTTTACTGGCAAGGAGAATAGGTCAGTCTGCCGCTGTAGCTCAGGTACTGATTGGTATTGTTTTCGGCCCACCGCTTCTTAATTGGATTGGTTCAGGTGAAAACTGGCAATTGATTGGTGAATTGGGTGTTTTGCTGTTGCTCGGTATGGCCGGTATGCATCTCGGGCTTGATAAGCTGGTTAATGCGAGCTGGCGAGGATTCAGAGTTGCTGTATTTGGTATGGTGCTTTGTTTTGTCGGTGGCTATTTTCTTGTTCTTTGGTGGGGATCACCTATCGAAGAAGCGTTATATGTCGGTGTAGCACTCACCGCCACCAGTATTGGTATCAGTGTTCAGGTTCTACAACAGTTTGGTCTTATCGATAAAGATATAGGCAGAGTTGTTATTGCCGCTGCTGTTATCGATGACGTTATCGCGCTGTACTTGCTTGCCATTACTCATGGCGCTTTAACAGAGTCATTACAGCTTACAAAAATTGTAAGCAACATCCTTATCGCCGCGTTGGTGTTTGGATTGATTTTTACTACGTGTAAGTGGCTGAGTGATGCTTTATCTAAACGTTTGAAACAACCACTGCAATTGCTATTCAGCTTGATAGCGATTACCGGTTTTGGCTGGTTAACTCAATTGCTGGGTTATTCAGTTGTGGTGGGTGCTTTTTTTGCTGGTCTCGGCCTGGGCGAAGGCATGCAGGAAGCTCCTCGAGAAAAACTGGTAAAACAATATGACAACATCGTATTGTTGCTGGTGCCATTTTTCTTTGTGCATATCGGTAGCCAGGCGGAATGGCGTGTACTTACAGATAAAGGCATGACCATACTGGTGCTTGGACTCATTATGATCGCGCTATTTGGGAAAATATTTGGAGGCTATCTTGGTGCATGGACACGGAATGATTTTAGCAAACCGTTGTTGATTGGCATCAGTATGGTGCCTAGAGGTGAAGTAGCATTAGTTATTGCCAGTATTGGATTTCAGCAAGGCCACATCAGTCATCACGTTCTGATTGCACTAATACTGATGGCGATCACCGCAGCTTTGCTAGGTCCCGCATTAATGTCATTGATGATCTCAAGGCGTAGTGGGTATAAGGAGGCAGGTGATGGGTTATATTAATAATCTTGATGAAGACAAAGCAACTTCTGACTTTAAGACTGTAAAACATCGTTACAGCATAAAGCTGGCTCGAGATATTATTTCTACTTTATTTTACGGTTACCACGGAACGACGGCTATAGGTTTGTGGGATGATAGTGTTTTCAATTATGGATCACATACCAAATGTACGCTGCTGTTCAGGCAACCCGGTGCACTTCGTGAGCTGTTAATACAACGCGATATAAAGAAACTAGGTGAAGCTTATCTTTGTGGTGGCATTGATATTGAAGGTGAAATAGAAACACTCTTTAATCTTGCTGGCTGGTTGCAATCCTTGCAACTGTCAACGCATAAAAAATTAAAACTACTTGTTAGAGCAATGTGTTTACCTTTCGGTATTGAACGTAACGATGCGAATCAAAAACGCTATAGACATTTTTTACGCCATAACAACCAGGCGAGTATTTCCCACCATTACGATATCAGCAATGATTTTTACAAAATCTGGCTGGACCCGAAGATGATCTATTCCTGTGCTTATTTCAGGGATGCGCAACAGTCACTGGCGGAGGCGCAGAATGATAAACTCGATCACATATGTCGCAAGCTGCGGCTGCAACCGGGTCAGCAGCTACTGGATATTGGTTGTGGCTGGGGTGCGCTGGTCTGTTGGGCCACTAAACATTATGGTGTGTACAGTCACGGCATCACCCTGAGCCAGCAACAGTACCAATATACGCAGCAATACATTTGTGAACAGGGGCTGCAGCATCAGGTCACCGTTGAACTGCAGGACTATCGTGACATGATGGCCGATATTCAGTACGACCGTATCGTTAGTGTTGGTATGTTTGAACATGTCGGCATAGAAAATTTCCCACGATATTTTGGTACGGTTAAATCATTGTTGAAACCTGGTGGACTTTTCCTTAATCATGGCATTACCAATGACACTGGCTGGCAAAAAACTGATCTAACACGTTTTATAAATCACTACGTATTCCCTGATGGAGAACTGGCGCGCATCAGCGACGTCAGTCAGGCCATGGAGCAGGCGGGTTTTGAATTGCTCGATGTGGAAAGCCTGCGACGACACTATGCAATGACCCTGCGCCACTGGATTAAAGCAATGGAACATCACCAGGAAGAAGTTATACGGGCATCATCGGAAGCAACCTATCGATTGTGGCGATTGTACATGGCGGGTTCTGCCTATTATTTTGATGAAGGCAGTCTGAATGTCTACCAGTTGCTGGTGGGGCATGCTCATCAGTCAGTGTCGGTGCCGCTGCGCCGGGACGATATTTATCTTCATTAGAGGGGACATCATGTCAGAAGAGTACGCTTATGGTATGTGGGTGATTGTGGCTTTTAATATCGGTCTGTTTCTGTTTTTCTTTCTCAGTTTCCTGCCACCAAAGGGCAAACTCGAATGGCGCAACATGGGGCTGGTGACGGCCTTTCTGGTGGCATTGTTTAGTGAAATGTACGGCTTCCCGCTGACTATTTATCTGCTCACTGGCTGGCTGGGGGATGCCTACCCGGTATTACAGCCTTTTAGTCACAAGTTGGGTCATCTCTGGGTGGTGGTGTTCGGCGGTTCAGATCTGGCCTGGATGCTGGTGATGGCGTCCAGTTTGCTGCTGATGCTGGCCGGTTATGTGCTGTTGTCCAAAGGCTGGCGGCAGGTGCATGCGGCGCATGGCGGTATGGTCACCGATGGTGTTTATGCGTTTGCCCGGCACCCTCAGTACACAGGCCTGTATCTGGTAATAATGGGTTTTATGGTGCAATGGCCGACATTTCTGACCGTGCTGATGGCGCCGGTTTTATTCTATGCCTATGCCAGACTGGCGAGATCGGAAGAGCGGTATATGTTCAGTCAATTTGGCGAGGTTTATCAACAATACAGCGCCAGACTGCCGGCATTTTTTCCTCCCATGAATCAATGGCGAAACTTTTTTAGTGCCGAGATCGAGTCTGAGGATGATGTTGTGTCTAATGGTTAAGGAACAAAATTAACAGGAGGTCGAAATGGAAGGCTTATTGTCATTTTTACTCTTTGCTGGCGTGTTCTATCTGATGATGCGTTTTGGTTGTGGCTCCCATATGAAACATGGGTCAAACGGAGATATTAACCATGATGTAAATCAGAAAAAACATACAGATCCTGTTTGCGGTATGGAAGTCGATATTGATAAAGGTTATGGAAAAATGCATGAAGGAAATTTATATCGGTTTTGTTCTCGAAACTGTTTAGATAAATTCGAGAATGAGCCTGATAAATATTTAATGAAAAATCTATCTCATGACGAACAATCTAATGAAGGAGGTGCATTATGAAAGCAGGAGTTTCACTTTTAGCCGTCGGTCATGCGACAAGTTTGTTGCTAGCGATCAGCTTCATATTATGTGTCACTTTTGATCTGTTGTTCCCTGATTATGCAATGTATCAGGCATGGCAAGCACTTATTCCAGGTTTTGAATGGCTTAGTTGGAAGAGTTTTATAATTGGGCTTATTGAGGTGTGGGCATATGGTTGGTACTTCGCGCTCATATGGGTTCCAATTTATAACTTTGTTTTGCATAAAGAAGAACGTCACTAAAAACTCGGAGTCAGTAAACCTGTTTCTCACCTAAAGGTAAAAAAAATAGTAGTAAAAGAACGTGACAAGGCCTGTATGTCACAGATCTATACCCTGGTGTTTGGAAGAGATGGGTATGTGATTGATGTTTTATATCATGATAAGACTTCGGATATATCAGCGTTGCAATTTCAGCAAAAGAAAATGATGAGCCGATAATTTTAAAACTAATTGATAAGTAACTCAGGAGAAAAAATGAACGTTAAAATTATAGCAACCCGATCATGTAATCATAGGCCGAACATTGAAAAAGAATTAAAAGAACTCGGTGTGGATTATAAAGTGTTATTTGTTGAAGAGCATCCTAATGTGGTTGCTAAATATTCTATACGTCATTCACCCAAAGTTATGATTGATGAAGAAATAGTATGTCGAGGCCAACCTTGTGAAGATGAGTTGAAAACATTATTGAATTTGAAATAAGTAATTATTTTTACACTCGTAATATTATTTAGACAATATTTTAGAGATAGTCGCTTAGAAAATTGATCAGGTAACAGATTATGGATCTGAATGTTGTTAATACAATTATGATTCTGCTTGCGGCCTCAGTTATTGTTGTTGCTGTATTTCGGCGTCTGCAATTGCCCTCTATTCTCGCTTATTTATTGGTCGGGGTGATTATTGGACCATATGGTCTGGCATGGGTACCGCATACAGATGACACTCATTTTCTTGCTGAATTTGGTGTGGTCTTTCTATTGTTCACCATCGGTCTGGAATTTTCCTTAGCACGGCTTTCCGCCATGAAAAAAGAAGTACTGGGGCTGGGGAGCGCACAGGTGATATTTGCAACGCTACTGACTGGCAGTATCGCCTGGTTGCTAGGGATAGAAATGGAAGTTGCTGTTGTTCTAGGTGGTGTGCTAGCCATGTCATCTACAGCCATTGTGATTAAACAGCTTAAAGACCAACAGGAACTGGGGTTGCCACATGGTCGGCTATCAGTAGCAATCCTTCTGTTTCAGGACATTGCTGTAGTACCTTTCCTTATCCTTGTTGCGGTGCTGTCTGAGAACCAGCAGGGCACGCTGCTGTGGGAACTTTCATGGGCAATGCTGAAGGGACTATCGGTTATTGGCATTATGTTATTGCTGGGTTGGTGGGTTTTAAGGCCACTGTTTGCTGTAATCGTATCGACCCGTTCATCAGAGCTCTTTACCTTGGCTGCTTTACTGTTTGCAATGGCGGCGGCCTGGTTAAGTCATTTTGCTGGACTGTCTTTTGCTTTGGGTGCTTTTTTGGCCGGCATGATTCTGGGTGAAACTGAATTCCGTCACCAGATCGAGGCCGATATTCGGCCTTTTCGTGATGTGTTACTGGGACTGTTTTTTGTTGTTATCGGCATGATGCTGAATATTCATGTATTGCCCAATATGCTGCACTGGGTATTACTGCTGGTGCTGGTGATAATCGTTTTCAAAGTTGCCCTAATAATGGGGCTTAGTCTGCTATTCGGATTCTCGCGCGGTGTGGGATTACGCACGGGTATTGCGCTGGGCCAAGCAGGTGAGTTTGGGTTGGCCCTGCTGACAATTTCACTCAATAGTGAATTGATTGATACAAGTGTTGCACAGCTGGTGCTGGCTGCAATGATCATCAGTATGGGGTTGGCACCGTTACTGATTCATTTTAACGGACGTATTCGCAATCGATTGTGTGCTAATGACTGCAATAGTAATGTTCTGAATACTGATAATCATCCGGTGATATCCGCCACGGATATTTCAAACCACGTCATTATCGCCGGTTATGGTGATACGGGTAGTAATCTTGGACAGTTACTGCAACAGAAGGATTTTAACTACGTGGGTCTGGATACTAATGCCGCCCGAGTACATAAGGCTAGAAAACACGGTGATAATGTTAACTACGGTGACGCCAGTCATCAACTGATTCTTGATACATCAGGCCTGGCGCAGGCACGGGTTGTTGTTATTACCTATGGTGATGTGCAGAGCATAGAAAAAACTATCGATCAGATAAAAGTACTGCATCCCAATATACCCATACTAGTATGGGCTCGAAATGAAAATGATGCAGAGCATTTGCGAGATGCGGGCGCTAGCGAAGTGATTCCACGTAACAGGGAGGCCCATCTTATGCTGGAGTCCCACCTGTTGCGACTGCTGGGTATACCACTGGATGACATTGTGATGAGAATTCAGAGTGCATGTTCAACACGATATCCCATGTTTAACGGATTTTTTAGGCAATAGTACTGCTGTTCTGGAGTATTATTTCAGGCGCCCAGTCGTTTAGTAAGCCTGAAATAATTTTCCAAAATACTGTATTTATTTAAGCGGACATTGTATGTATCACACTGTGAGTGTTAACTTTTATGGTAAAGCTGTCATTAAAAAAATTAATAGAGATTGATTATTAGATGAACTGATGATTAAAAAATTAATCAGCTATTATTTGAATTATTAGCTTGAGTTGATGTCATATTAATTCGATTATGTGTTGATGTGGTGTATAAGAACCTAATGCAATATGAACTGGAATCGTAAATGAAGCGATTGGTTAACAAATTACTGTGTACTTTAATAGCGCTAGTATTTGCATTGGCACCGTTTGAGACAGTATTTGCCAGCCAGGTTCATCATTGTAAGGATCGTGAAGCTGCTATACAGCCATATGGTTATGAAAATCAAGACCAGCGTCAATCAAATCAATTAACGAGTCTTGATACAAAATGTGCTCTTTGTGCTGATAAACAATGTTGCTGTGATGAAAGTAGCTGTTCCTGTGTAATGGTTCATAACACATTTGTTTTTAATCCCATCGAATTTAAATATCCAAATAGATCCATTTTCACGATTATTCCTTTCATAGAAAAACATCTCGTTAATTTACATCGGACCCCTCTATTAAGACCGCCCATTACCTAAAAATATCAGTTTCCAGCATGATGTAATCCTGCAGAATATCCAGGCTGAAGTTTAGGTTTGAGATCAAAGTAAATCAATTCAAACATGTTGATACATTCGTAGCTATTCGAGCGTGTAATCTCTGGTCAAATGCTAATAGTCGTGTTGCAAAACTGATCTTTTCCTAAAAGATACATTCATTTAATAAATTTGGTAATTAGGTTGGGCGACTAATAAAAATTAGAGTGGCCTACCTTATATATTATGGTGGTTTTCTAGCCGCTCACTGAGTTACAACTATATATTATATGGATGTACGTTGAAAAATCATAGGTAAGAAAATATAAGATATTTTTATATTTTTACAAAACATTAGTAAATAAACTTTTTAATCACAACATGTGGTTAAAACAGGAGTAATAAAAATGAAAAAATATATGACAACATTAACTTTGTTGGTTTCTTTGACATCACTCTCTATTCTTCATGCAGAAGAAACAATGGGTGACATGGAAATGATGAGCGATAAATTCAATATGCAAATGAAAAAAACCGAAAATATGGCGATGAAAATGGAGAAAGAAAATAGTGGCCGCACAAAACGCCAATACATGAGTAGCCATATGAGAAATATGAAAGATATGATGAAAATGATGGGTAACATGAACAACATTATGGTCAAGGACAAAAAGCAAAATATGCCGATGTCTAGCTGCCCTGGAGGCAATGGAAAAGGTATGGTGATGGGTGACAAGAGCATGATGGGTAAAGGTCCGAGACAAGATAGCATGATGATGGGAGGAATGATGCAAATGATGGGAGGCATGATGGGGCGCGATGAAGTGATGCAGCAACGAATGGGTATGATGCATTCCATGATGGAACAGATGCTCAAACATATGGAGCAGTTAGAAAAGCAGTAGTAAATGCTCGGTCGGGTCTATCTGTGGCCCGACTGATTTTTTAATGCTATCACCATAGATTGGAGAGATATGCCATGATGTATAAAAAATATTTTTTTATAATGCTCGGCACCATAACTATTTTGTATTTAGGACCAGTATCGGCAGATAATTTGAAAATGCCCATGAAGTTTAAATATGACAGTCAACCAACAAAAGTGTTACAGACTTACCCTCTTGGGACATTGAATAGAATGGCCGTTTTCAGTCATCACGGTAAAGCTGATAAAGAAGTTACTCTTCCGAATGGTAGAGGAGGTTGGGTTTACGATGTCAGCATGTACATGTTGCCTAAGATTTATTACAAACCTAATGGTGAAAAAAAAGTTGTTCAAGAACGTCAAAAATCTAATCGGAACCAGATGTATATTTTGGTGTTTGGTCAAGATGGCAATGTTATGGATGTTATTTACCAAGATAAAAGTACGGGACTGTCGGCTTTACAATTGCAATATCAGCGAATGATGAAAGAGTGACAGTGCAGTTATTTTAGATTTTATAAAGGAGACTGTAATGAAAAATGTAAGACTAGAGCGGAACTAAGGTTTCAAATTGATACACAGGCGAATTTAGTGCGAATGTATTTGTCGCTGATTCTATGAATGTCTCTTCTGTTCCTGTACCAGTAGCTGTTTGGTTATTTGGTTCAGGCTTAATTGTTTTAACTGGACTTGCCTTGCGCAAGAAAGCATAAAAAACAATCAACTGTCCCGTCCTAAAATAGGTTGACGGTTTTTAACTAGGCCAGTTGCGGTTCGCAACTGGCTTTTTTGTGCACCTCATCAGGTGTTTTCATGCCCAGACTTAAGTGCGGTCTTAGTCGATTATAAATATCAATTGATTCTTTTACGAGTGCTTTCAGCTCCTCAAACGTTTTACATCGATAAACTAAAAATTCTTGTTTTAATATGCCGTTAATGCGTTCTGCCAGGGCATTTTGGTAACAGTCATAGCCATCTGTCATAGATGGCATCATGTTGTTTTGTTTAAGTGCATCCTGATACAGCCCGGAACAATACTGCAGGCCTCGATCAGAATGATGAATAACAGGAGTATTATATTCTCGCTGTATCACAGCTTGTTCAAGGGCTTTAACCGTATCACTGGCTTTCATACCCTGACTTAACTCATGCCCCATAATGCGTCGTGAACAGGCATCCGTGACTAAGGATAGATAGTGCGTGCCTTGCTCGCTTTCAACATACGTAATATCACTGACAAATACATGCTCCGGATTTCGTGGTTTTATTTCTTTTAATAAATTAGGATGTTTTCTCAACCAGTGGTTACTAAATGTTATTTTGGTATAATTTCGCCTGGGCTTCACCAGCAGATTATGCTGACGTAGATACTCAAATAGTGCATCTCGCCCCATTTTAATACCCCGCTTCTCTAGCTTCGGTTTGAGTAAGTAATAAAGTTTTCGCCCACCGAGCCTGGGCATATAACGTCGAATATCCATAATCATGGTTTTCAGTGGTAATAATGCCTGAGCACGTATCTCATGCCGTTGATGGTATTGATATATGGATTGTCGGCTAATTCCAAAGAGTCGACAGGCTGTAGCCAGCTTTACTTTTTTCCGTGCTTTAAGTCTTGTGACACGTTGGATAAGTACTTTTTTCGCAAGGATGCCCCATAATTCTTATCCACAATATCCATCATGTCATGAAGTATGGTATTACGAAGACGCTCATCTTCAAGTTCTTTTTCCAGACGTTTAATTTTTTGTGCTGGTGTTTCTTTGGTTTGGTTCATGATTTGATCACCGGGGTTGGACCAGTCTAATTTACCATGCTTGCGCAACCAGACCAAAACCGTGCTATTACCTTGAATGCCGAAAGTATGCTGGGCTTGTTTGTAGGTTATTTCGCCTTTTTCAATTTGATCAACAACCGATAATTTAAAGGCGAGTGGATAATCGCGCTGAGTACGCTTTTGTCTTTTACGAATAGTCGTTTCCATTAATAAGTCCTCAATGTGACAACTTATTTCAGGACGGGACAAACATTTATTGTAGAAAGGCGACTTTATCGTCGCCTTTTTTATTTTCTGCGAACCCGCAGCCGATACCGGACACTTTAAAGCTTAAATTATAATTCCGTACCACCAGAAATCATTAGTTAAACGCTCCAAATATATTTACGTGTATATATAGATGCTTGAGATCAAGAAGATATTCAAGCATTTCGTAAAATGTTGGCTTCAGGGTGACAGCGGTATTTCAGGATCAAATTCTAAATGGCTCATGATGATAGGAAGCGATATCTAAGCAAGCAGATTTTTGCTGGATTCTGTGTCGAATGGCAACTATCAAGAGACCTTGGCTATGAACCGGTAAATGATTAGATATAGAATTAACTGTATTTTGTAATTAAATTCTACAAGGGCAGGGCCTTTGAAGCCTTTTTTGTTTTCTTGTCGCCACGTTTATCATAAATTTTAGTAGTGTCAAGGGATGCATGCCCCATTAATTCTTGCACGGTAAAAATATCTTCACCATTTTCTAAAAGATTTGTTGCATAAGTTTTTCTTAAATCATGCGGTGTCATGCGTATTAGTCCGGCTTCTTTATAACGTTTAATAATAATATCGTAAACGGTTTGTCCCGTAATCTGATCATGAGTCATACGATTACCTTTATAAATACGGACAAATAAAGGACCAGGTTCACGCCCACGTTCATCAAGCCAGCAATCCACAATATCAATAACACGGTCATTTAGTGCATTAATACGCTCCTTGTTTCCTTTGCCCAGCACTGTGATTTCCTTGTACTTACGGTTATATGCCGACATGGGTAAATTAGCGGCTTCACTACGCCTTAATCCTGCACCATAGGTGAGCGCGATTACCGCCGCATCTCGCATGGCAATCAGGCCATCTTGAGACATACAGTGGTCGAGTATTATATTTAATTCTTTAATACTAAGTGCGCGACCTTTTGGATTTCTGGAGCCTTTAACACGTTTAACATCTTGTATGTGTTGGTATGTCTCAATGTTGATATACTTAAGTCGCCAGGCTTCTTTTGCTGCACCCTTAAAACACGACAGATAAGCGTTAATGGTGTCAGGTGCTTTTTTTTCTTTACTAAGCGTATCTTTTAAATTGTAGACCATTTCATAGGTTAGCGATGACCAGTCGAATTTATTAACTGAGTCTTCACCTGATATAATTTGAATCGCGCGATTTAAATACGAGCGCATGGAAATCCGGCTTTGCTGGGATTCTAAAGAAAGTAAATATAATTCTGCAGGGTTCTTTTTGGCCATAAAACAAATTATAGACGATATTCATTTAAAATAGGTATTTTAATAAGTAATAATATAGGCTTATTCAGGCACCTAGGCAATCATTTATCCTGTCACATACTTCCGTTAAGCAGAAGTTTAGAACCTTATGCGACCACAGACCATTGTTCTGATAGCACCTCTGCTTGTCTCAACACCAAGTCAATGGCCTCATCAGCTTTATCAGGCGGATACTTATACCGGCGCAACAGTATTCTGACCATGTTTCTTAATTTTGCTCTGACACTGTCACGAACTTGCCAGTCTACTGTTGTACTCTTTCTTAGTTTTTCCACCAGTTCATGAGCAATTTTCTTGAGAATGTCATCGCCAAGCTCTCGTACGGCACTTTCGTTGTTAGCAAGCGCGTCGTAGAAAGCCAATTCATCTTCGTTTAGCCCCAGTTCCTCATGACGTTTCAAGGCATCCTGGAACTCTTTGGCCATCTGGATGAGTTCTTCGATCACTTGAGCAGTTTCAATGGCGCGGTTGCGATATTTGCGTAAAGTTTCTAACAGACGGTCGCTGTAGTTCTTTTCTTGTACAACGTTGTTACGTGTATGACTGCGGATTTCATCACGCAGGAGTTTTTCCAGCAGTTCGACGGCGAAGTTCCGGTCCTTCATGTTACGTACATCTTCCATGAAGTCATCGTCTAGTAGGCCGATATTAGGTTTCTCTAGCCCAGCAAGTTTAAAGATGTCTTCTACGCCTTCAGCAACAACGGCTTGATCGAGGATTTGTTTTAAGGCCGAGTTCTTTTCTTCTTCTGTACGTTTCTTGTCTACTGTCGTTGCTTTGGTGATGACCGCTTTCACTGCTGAGAAGAAAGCGATTTCTTTTTTATATTCTTGCGCCTCATCTAACGTACCACACAGAGAAAAGGCTTTCGTAATAGAAAGCACAGCATCAAGGAATTCTTTCTTTCGATCTTTACGATTATCTTCATCAAGACTTAATATATGATTTGCAGCATGAATTAATAATTGGGTTGCTTTAGTTTTATACTCACTATAATCAAAGCCTTGAAACATCCCGCGTACAACATCAACTTTCTCAGCAAGAACAGAAAATGCCTCTGCCGCCAGATTAGCGGGGTTACCTTTACCTTTGGAGTCGGTGTAGATCTTGAGTGCGGCCTTCAACTCATTGGCAATACCGATGTAATCCACCACCAGGCCACCGGGTTTATCTTTAAATACACGGTTAACTCGCGCAATGGCTTGCATGAGGTTGTGGCTGCGCATGGGCTTATCGATATACATGGTATGGGCACAGGGTGCATCGAAGCCCGTAAGCCACATATCGCGTACAATGACGAGTTTGAGTGGGTCATTGGGGTTTTTAAAACGTTTTTCTAAATGTTTCTTTTGGATTTTATTGTAGTTATGAGTCTGCAATAACGGCTTGTCAGAAGCCGAAGCTGTCATAATTACTTTTATGGCACCTTTATTAATATCCTCACTATGCCAATCAGGCCGTAAGGAGGTAATTGCATTATATAAGTGGGCGCAGATTTCGCGGCTCATCGCCACAATCATGCCCTTACCTTCAATGGTGGCGCACCGTTCTTCGAAATGTTTTACCAGGTCTTCGGCGACTTCTTTAATGCGGGGTTCCGCGCCGACCAGTTTTTCCAGTGTGGCCCATTTGCTCTTGGCCTTTTCTCGTGCACTGAGGTCTTCTTCATCTTCCATGACCTCATCGACTTCTTCATTGAGTTTTTCGATTTCGGTCTGATTAATGTCGAGCTTGGCTAAACGGCTCTCATAGTAAATGGGTACGGTCGCGCCATCGTCCACGGCATCCTGAATATCATAGATACTGACATAATCACCAAATACCGCACGGGTGTCCTTGTCTTCCGTAGCAATGGGTGTGCCGGTAAAACCAATAAACGAGGCCATGGGTAAGGCATCACGCAAATGCTTGGCATAACCGAACTTGTATTTACCGGTCTTTTGATCGAACACTGCCTTAAGACCATACTGACTACGATGCGCCTCATCGGAGATGACGACGACATTGCTGCGTTGAGTGAGTGGCGGATGATATTCCTCACCATTGAGCAAGGAGAATTTCTGTACCGTGGTAAAAATAATGCCACCAGACTGACGCGACTCTAACAGCTCACGCAAATCATCGCGACTGTCGGCCTGTACCGGTACTTGTTTCAGTAGCATTTTCGCCGCCACAAAATTATCGAATAACTGGTTATCCAGATCATTTCGATCCGTCACCACCACCAGGGTTGGGTTCTGCATTTCGGGCTGTTGCAACAACATGCCCGCATAACACACCATAGAGATACTCTTACCCGAGCCTTGCGTATGCCAGACCACACCGGCCTTGCGCGAACCCGGCTTTACTTCCTTGCCATAGGTAGCACGGGCTTCTTCCTGTTTCTCTTCAGGAACAGACGCAATCATGGTCACCCGCACCGCTTCACGCACCGCATGGAATTGATGATAACCGGCGATTTTCTTAATTAAATTATCGCCATCCTGTTCAAACAAAATAAAGTAACGCAGATAATCGAGCAGCAATTCCCGATCAAAGAAACCACGAACCACTTTTTCCAGTTGATATTCCAACAGTGGCTTGTCGTTTTCATTCTTGATTGTGCGCCAGGGAAGAAAACGCTCTTGACTCGCCGTGAGCGATCCAATACGCGCATTGATGCCATCAGAGATTACCAGGGCTTCGTTGAACAAAAACAGATCGGAGATTTCTTCTTTATAGGTTTGTAATTGGTTGTAAGCATCCCATACATCCGCATTTTCATCGGCAGGATTTTTCAGCTCAATCACCACAATTGGCAAGCCATTGATAAACACCACCACATCCGGGCGGCGATTCATCTTGCTACCCTTCACGGTGAACTGATTCACCGCCAGAAACTGGTTGTTATCCGGGTTATGGAAATCAATTAATTGAACGTGATCAGTCTGCTTTTTGTCATTCTTATCAGCGTATTCAACCGGCATACCCTCTAGCAGGTATTGTTGAAAATTGCGGTTGTTTTGAATCAGGACAGGATGTTCGGGTTTACTCAGAACATGGACGACTTGTTCTTCTAATGTGGGCACAGGGATTTGGGGATTAATGCGTTGCAGGGCATCGAGTAGTCGGCCTGTGAGAAGTACCTGCCTATAATCTTCCCGCTCTGGCGCTTCGCCATCATGGGCAATGTCGTATCCATTGACATATTCATAGCCCCCTTCGCGGAACCAGTCTAGGCAGAGTTGTTCTAGTTGGTCTTCAGTTATCATCTTAAAGGCTCTCGGCAATGGCCGTATAAGCCTGTTCTGGGTGGTTCGGTTTTGTTGGATAAAGTAACTGAAGTTGCTTTGAACGAATCATTGGCTTTAAGTAATCCTTCCGTAAAAAGTCACCAGAACGGTTTAATAATTCTTCCAGCTGTTGTAAGGATAAATGCCTCCCATTGCAAAGATCTAAAATTACCATCTCAACCAATGGCTTAGCGGCTTTCCTTTTATTCCTTACCGGCTCTGCAATGGCTAAAAGTGCATTCCACTCATCATTAGAATGTTTCAAACCTCCGGACTTCAAATCCAAACCTCCGGAGCTATCCAGCAAACCACCGGAGCTTTTACGGGAAAATCCAAATATTTCTTCCATTTCATCCTGTATTCCAGTTTCGGGAAGGAAATAAATCGTGCCCCTGCCAATACCCTCCTGTCTCAAAATCCCCATTTCCGTAAGATGGGAAAAATGCTTAGTTAGATCGTGTGAATGCATATCCATAATTTCCATCATTCTTGAATGGTTAATTGTTCTCTCAACATAGGCAGTGATTAAAATGAGTCGCTTTTCCTCATCCAGGCTATCGAACTTATTACCAAAAGTTTCACGCAAGTACTCTAGTGCTTCTTCAGGAACAAGGCTTAACATTCGCAATTCGAGTAATGTTTGCTCAGAAGGCGTTTCCTTTTCTAGTAATGAGGGAGTTCGCCAATGCTGGTTGCTCCAACTTTGGTATATTTTAGGTATTCCTGAGCCTGCTTGTTCACCCAGGCCAATTAATCGAAACATTTTGTGAATTGTCCGATTACGACAGTCACTCTCTCCACCTTTTACAGCTATTTCCAATGGGACACGCATCAAACCGGGGTTACGAAAACCAAACATATCCGGACGCTTAACCACCAATAATGAAGCTCGGCCAGAAAAATCAGCATGAACAATTGTATTGACTAAAGCTTCACGCAAAGCCTGATGTGCAGGCGTATCATCTTGCCGCTTACCACCATGCAACTCAAAAGGTACTTTGAGATCACTGGTTAGCTTTTTAATTATTTTCTGGTAAAAATCAAATAAGTTACCCGACCAGGAGCCATCCAGTGTAACCCTATCTATCCAACGAGCCTCTGTCTTTGCAGCAGGCCGTTCTTGATAATCTAACATATAATTTGGAAATATCTCGTGAATAGACGCAAGTTGACCAAACATCAATAAGCCCGCACGAGTGAGTCCACCTTGACCGCTTTCCCTATCTAATCGCCAGCCTCCAATATTGCGGAGAAACACCTGTGGTTCTAATTTAATCCAGGGATGATCCGGTGATTGTGCAGCAAACAAGTTTCGATATGCGTTCAAACTTGTTAAATCAAGATCTTCAATACCATAATGCTGAATAATTTCATTATCACGGCTGCCTTCAACTTGCTCAGCCAACATACGGCGAACCGTTTCTTCGTTACATAAAAAATCCCCGGTATTCTGTCGTTTATAAGTCCCTTTTAATGGGTTGCCATTAATAAAAACTGGCTTAGCTGTTCGGCTAGCACGAGGTACATGAATACAGATTAATGTTTCACCGTTAACATTAATCTCCTGCACATCTTTTTCTCGTAAAATATTTGCACTCACTTTCTGAGAATTATTTATCAAACTCCACAAGTCATCTATTACGCGTTGTGGTTCTTGAACACTATTAATAGTAAATTTACCTTTATTCTCTTTCAACCCAAGTACAATATAACCACCATAGCTATTCGCAAATGCGCTATAGGTATCCCAAAAGGATTTAGGAACTGCACCCTTGCCATCTTTACCTGCCGCCAACTTACATTCAAGCTCGAAGGTTTCGCGCAGTGCAATTATGTCTTCAAGTGTACTGATCTTTAACATACTGCCACCTCTAAGACACTATCTGATACATAGGCATACCTTCCTTCATGGAACCAGTCGAGGCTGAGTTGTTCTAGTTGGTCTTCGGTTATCACCAACTACTTCCCTATCTTCTGCACTTGTTTAACGAGGTTAGTGACTTGTGCAAACAAGTTTCCTGCATCTTCTGTTGTATGCTCTAGTGGTAACGAACCTTCTGAAAATATACTTCTTGCTATCTCTGATTTAATCTCCTCTGCTTTGTCATTATCTAACAATGCTAAATAGGGATCTATCGTTGATAAAATTAGTTCTCGCCTTCTATTGATAATCTCGTTATTACGATGTCTGCTTGACTCCTTAGCCAAATAGAAGCCTGGGATGAACAAAATGAGGGCAAAGAAACTCCTCCCCAATACGTTCTTCCAATCAAGAGTATAAGCAGAAATATCTGCCCACATTCTTCCTAATTCAGGAACCACAAGTATTGCAACGCCCGTAATCATTAGTGAAAATGCGAATATACGTAGCCAATTCGCCGTTTTCTTTTCCTGATTTGCATATGAGGAGTATGCACCAGCCTGTAATGTATTAACTACGACACCAAATACCTTTGCTGCATCGTCATGGAATTTTCCAAGAACCTCTAACACTGTTCCCGCTTTAACAGATAGTTTTTCAAATTCACTATCTGCTTTTTCTTGTAGCTTGACTGCAACCGTTTCAAACTTGTCGGAACGAGATTTTTCACTCACCTGAAACTGGGTATTAAATTCTGCCGACTGTTTTTCAATTGTTTGGGCGACAGTCTTTATCTCAGCTTCTAGCTCCTCCAAACTCGCCGACAGTTTAGTGATTTTCGTATTTATTTCACTAACATTGCCTTCTACATCGCCAACATTTGCGTCTACGGCATCCTTTAATCTACTTAAATGCTCGTCTATAACCTCAGAGTAAGCAATCGCAGCCTGAGACATAGCCCCTTTTTGCTGTCCTGTAAGCGCGAACGGGGTTTGATTTACAAGGATAATAATCTGATCAATATGGTTATTGGCGTTAGTTAAATGTCCAATATTTTGGTTGCTACTAAATGAATTGAGCTCATTTTGACAATTTGTCGCATGCTTATTCATCGCATCAAGCGTTGGCGCAGGCATAAGTTCCGGGTCTACCTCCTCCAGAACTGAATCGACATAGGCTATCACCTTGTTGAGCCTTGCGATTTCTTTGATCGCATCATCTCGATCACTTTTTTCAAGCTCTTTATCTAATGCAAGACTTTTAACTGCAGTCCAAGCACTTCCGAAAGGATGATTATTAAATTGTTCGCTCCATCTTGACATTAGGCGACCTCCTTGTTTTGATTATTGTGTATTTCTATTTCGCCGGAGAGGAGTTTTGGGAGTAGTGAATTTCTTAATTCCGCTAAATTCATGTTTTCTAGTCGGCGTTCCACTGACAGCTCAACGAAGGTAGAAACATATTCTCCTAGAGAATTAATTAACTTGTCATCAGGCACAAGACACCTTGCCGACGACAAATGTCCTCTTTTTATATGCCCCATCGTTACCGCCTTATCTGCTGCAATTCTTTGAAACTCAGCAAGATGATAATTAGTCCAATAAAAATAGAACCACTTAGGGAATTCTTCTGAAGTAACTTTAAATAAATGCTGGTTAAGCGCACCTTTTCCACCACACCAAACATCAATAAACAATGAACCAGACCATGAAAAAATAACATCGCCATTTTCAATTACATACTCTGGTTTAATGTTTTTTGATGCCCTGTCTGCGCCGTTAGAATCGCCTTTTTTCAATTGAGCAATCTTTATAACTGGTAATGATTCTTCACCTTCTTCTGCGGGAAACTTCTGCAAAGCCAGACCATTTAAATAATTTGCTATTTTATCTAATGGTTTGACTTTCCATCCCTTCGGTATTTCACCGAGTTCCGAGTCTTCGACTTCGTCGGGGAAGAGTGCGGAGGTGGTAGTGTGTTGTTGCAGTTGCTCAGGGCTGAGTACGTCAAGTTCTTCGTCGGTTTTGCCACTGATAGCACGAATGGCGGCGCGTTCGGGGTCATGGCCGTTTTGTTTGGCTTCTATTTTGGCTTTGACGGGTTCGAAGTCGACGAACCAGGATTTAAAGATGGCCTGGGCGATTTGTTCGAGGGTTTGGTTGATTTGGCGGTTGAGTTGGATTTTGTCTTGCAGTGATACCGCAATTGATTCAATTTGTTCTTTTATTTCTTTTGGAGGTATTGGGATCGGAATATCCCTTACGTCTTTAAGATTTAATGTCTTCTGTACGGTCGTATTCGCTCGAACATCCAAAAAATGTTGAACTGGTTTTGACTGCAAACAAATATTAATCCAATCCGCACCGATCTCTTCTTTTGGACGAATTACTGCTATTGCGCGAGGAACATTCCAACCAGCCAGTTTTTCTGGAGCAACAAAACTCTGTCCAGTAGAACCAACAAGAGTCAGCAATACTTCACCACCCACCAACCGAGTCCTTTTATATTTTTCTTCGATCTCTGGCGCTACTTTTAATACATCATCCAATTGTAATTGGCCGTTGTTTACATTATTCACTCGAATAATTGGAATGCCTCTTTCGATGTGCTGTCCTGGCTGAACAATTCCATACGAAATATTTCCATCCGTTGTACAGTCAATTAATTTCTCACATCCCCAACCTTCGGGGATATGTTCAAATACCTTCACCTCAACATCAGAGGTCATATCCTAGCCCTGCCAAATTCTTTTTGATCTCTTCTTCCAGTTTGTCACTCTGTTCAAACTGCTCTTTGAGTTGCGAGGTGAGACGCGCCATTTTATCTGCGAAGGGTTCGCCGTCGTCTTCCTCTTCTGGGGCACCAACATAACGACCCGGAGTGAGGACGTAGTCGTGTTTAGTTATTTGTTCGAGGCTTGCTGAACTACAATATCCTGCGACATCTTCGTAATCTTCTCCCGTTTTCCAATTATGGAAAGTGCCAGCAATATTGTTTATATCTTCTGGTGTGAAGTCACGCAGGACACGGTCTTTCATGTAGCCCAGATTACGGGCGTCAATGAAGAGAACTTCACCGCTTCTGTCTCTAAATTTATCACGTGCATTTTTGTTTTTGGTAAGGAACCAAATGCACGCGGGGATTTGTGTGTTGGTAAACAGTTGACCGGGAAGCGCAACCATGCATTCGACGCGGTCTTCTTCAAGCAGGCGTTTGCGGATTTCGCCTTCGTTGTTGGTGTTGGAACTCATGGAACCGTTGGCGAGTAGCAGACCCATGCTGCCGTTGGGTGCCAGGTGGTAAAGCATGTGTTGCATCCAGGCGAAGTTGGCGTTGCCGGGGGGCGGGATGCCGTAATGCCAGCGGGGGTCATTGTCTTTGACGCCTGTGTTCCACTCTTTCATGTTGAAAGGCGGGTTGGCCATGACGAAGTCGGCACGCAGGTCAGGGTGTTTGTCGTTGCTATAGGTATTAGCGGGTTCACCGCCGAAGTTGAAGTCGATGCCGCGGATGGCCATGTTCATCGCCGCCAAGCGCCAGGTAGTGGGATTGGATTCCTGGCCGTAGACGGAGATGTTGCCCAGTTTACCTTCGTGTTCTTCGATGAATTTTTCACTGGATACGAAGAATCCGCCGGAGCCCATGGCGGGGTCGTAGACGCGGCCTTTGTAGGGTTGCAGCATTTCGACAATGAGAGTGACGATGGCCTTGGGGGTGTAATATTGGCCGCCCTTTTTGCCTTCACTCAGGGCGAACTGGCCGAGGAAGTATTCGTAGACATGGCCGAGGATGTCTTTGGCGTGCAGGGTTTTGTGCTGGAACGGGATCTCCGCGATTTTGTCGATGAGCTGGCCAAGGATGTTGGGGTCTATCTGGCGGCGGGCGTAGTTTTTATCGAGCACGTTTTTGAGTTTGGGATTTTCCTTTTCGATTTCTTCCAGAGCGTCGTCGATGAGTTTGCCAATGCTGGTGAATTTGTAGGTGATCTTTTTGCCGTTCTTGATTTCGATTTCAGTGCCCGGTGCAACCTTGGCGTTGTTTTGCAGATTCTCCCAGCGGGCTAATGCTGGCACCCAGAAGACGTTTTTCTCGGTGTAGTAGTCACGGATTTCTAGTTCATAATGAATGGTAGCTTCATATTCTTCGTCAGAATCGTAGTTAGCTCGTAGTACACCATAGTCATGGTTTTCATCACGGAGCATTTCTTCGATTTGTAGTTTGCGCTCAACAAAGGCATCGCTGACGTACTTTAGAAAGATCAGGCCGAGTACGACGTGCTTGTATTCGGCAGCGTCGATGTTTGAACGCAATTTATCAGCCGCATTCCAGAGTTTTTTATCGAGATCGTTGAGAAATTTTTGTTCTTCTAACTGCATTTAATTTTCATACCCTACTAATTATTAGTTTGTTGGCCTAAATAAAGATTGTAGTTTTTCAGTCAATTCTAGTAATAATGAATTGCAGCCGGAAAATGTGTGTTCAACTTTATCCCAATATTCATCTGACAAAATCAGTTTTTTCTTTTCCCCTGAATAGTATTCAATATAACACCCTTTCGGATCGTTATATTCGATGTCACCATGAGCGAAGGCATTTCTCCATATCATGATATCTTTCAGATACTTATTTAATTTATTTTTATGATCGCCCTTAAGAAGTTTATGTGTATCTAATATTCTTTTTATTAATGCTTTTTTAAAACTATAAGAAAAAGATGATGATTGAATGACGTCATTTTCAAACAACACTCTTTTTTCATCATGCTCCTGAAATGGCCCCATAAAATATTCAATTAAAATTTTATCAACTAACCTTTCAACTGAGGTGGTAGCATATAAAATCTTCCCACCATTCAAGCGCGCCATTTCTATCTCGCTCGCCTTCTCAGGGCTTACTATATTACCCAAAGGAACAAGGTATGTTCCATCTTGTTGTTCGATCCACTCACTACGTCTATTTGTATCTATCGTAGGTGTGAGTGAGTATGTATTTGGTATAGGTAAGTTAATTTCCCTCATAATTAAATATTAATAATTTATCTTCCGTTAACTTATTATTTACGAACTTATCTATTTCATTCTTCAATAAAATAATCTGTATCCATTCGTTTAATTTCGTATTTATTTACTGGTGTAACGCCAACATTGTGTTCAATCATTAATTCAGAAAGCCCAGCACCATCTATTAATACAACTTTCATATCCAGGTTTCTAACTGCCTCATAAGCCCCATCAGAGAAGTAGGAAGTCGTTATAAATACACCTTTACGAGCACGATGGCGCGTTAGACTCCCAATAAATTTATCAATTTCAGGTCGATGTACCGTATTTTTCCAACGTTTGGCTTGTAAATAAATTGTATCCAATCCAAGTCGATCTTCTTTTATGATGCCATCAATCCCATCATCGTTCGTGGATTGGGTTGCCTGCCCTGCTTCTTTCCTTGAACCGCCATAACCCATACTAATTAGTAAATCGACAACGAGTTTCTCAAAAAAGTCAGGAGCACATTGATGTATTGCTTTGAGAATGTCATCACTCAATTCATCTCTTAGTGATTGGTAAGCAGTTTCTAAGGACTCTTCAGGTGTTTCTGTAGAATCAGATCGGGTCGGTATCTTTTGGTTATTTTTATTATGTTTAGTCGAACGAAATTCAACAAACTCATCAAATTGTTCTAACAACGCAATATTAATAACCTCAAGCTTTGTTGCTAATAAATCTTGCCCGCGTTGGGTAATTTTAAAATAAGCACGACGAGGCTTTTCTAACAACCCTGCTTTTTCCATATACGTTTTTGCCCAACCCATGCGGTTATCAAATGTTGCCTGTTTACCACTGGGCAAAAGTTCTTTGCGTTCTTCATCAGTTAATTGAAATTGCTTGGCCAGAAGAGAAATGGCTTCACGATTGGAATGTTCCTTTCCATCATTTGCGAATTTTAGCAATGGCAACATGATGGATTGATAATCAGGTATAGGCATCTTGGTAATTCTTATATTTTTGCTGTCAATTTTATTATACCGACACTGGGTACTTTAAATACCACTTAACGAAACCATTCCCCCACAAAATCAGGCATCCATATATAGGGTATGTCGAGAACTAATAGCAATGAGATGTTTTTGATATCCATGTCCACTTTATTCCATATAATCAGCTGCTTATGTCGATTTTAATTAGATTTAGTGCTGTTCGCCCAGTTTACACCTTTTTTCCTGTGTGTGAATACCAGACCACATCAGCTGATATATCTCCTTTCAAGTATGTTATGTCGTTAAGCCGCTGTACAACCCATTAAAATTTAATGATCGGTTCTGAACGCTCATACACCTCTGTCATTTTTTTACCGTTCCAGACATACACCAAATGTGCGCCTTGCGTTGGCAACGAAACCGCAGGAAGACGAAATGCAGCAATACACTCCCCTCCCTCATGACGAACACTGTTATAAACTAACCCCCAGGATTTGGCTTCCCGCAATTGTCGAGCAAAGACCTGGGCTCTGGGGTGGTCTTCAGGTTTAGGCTTTTTATCATGGAGAAATTTATACTTGGGTGCTCGCACATCATGCAGATATTTTTTTACTGTCCCGATATAAACACGCATACTAAATTCAGTTGCACTTAAACTGGCTTCCTGGGCAATAATTTCTCGCTGATGTACGGTCTCACGAATGGCGGTTTCCTGTGATCGTCCCGCGTAATACACCCCAAAGGTTTCATCATTAAACCGAGCTTTTTGGCCAATATGGGTATAGGCCGCCATAACCACCGTGGCCCCATGACCCGATACCCGGTCTTCTTCGGGTACCAGGTTCAGATCCCCGGCCTCTTCCAGTAAACGATCATTGGTTTCTGCGATCAGATCCCATAACGCCCCCATCGCTTTTGGGGTGGTATGTGTTTCAAAGACATTGATCGGCGGGTACTGAGTGGAGATGATCCGATACTGTTTTCCACCCACCCTGGAGGTTGAAGGTAGATGTTGCGCTTTCGGCATTACCCTCTTGCCCAATCAATATACCGGCGCACATCCGCCAGATTTGTTAAATGTCCCCGGAGCATATAATCCAGTGGTGAAACCCCATTGAACAAGGGATTCGTATTGGGGTTACGTAACCACTCGCAAGCCGTATCCGAACGGAACATCACATTTAACCCAAGATAGATCCCCGCCAGATAACTCAGCCTGTCCAGTGTGTCCCGGCTGACAGAACCAATATCTCCCCGCTTCCACTTGTAAAAGGTGGTGCGACCCGGTTCACCTAACAGGTTCATTTGCTGATCATTGGTTAATCCCCACTCTGAGGCAAAGGAAAAAAACGTGGCCAATCCCGCTTGCGCTTTTTCAGCATCGGTGTGTTCAGTCTTCTGTTTAACGGCAGCAACAGACATAATAATACCTTCGTGGCTGGTTAGTGCATAATTGACACTAGTAAATATTATAGTACATATTCGTACTATTTGCACTTTCTGCAAGTGACTGAATTGAATGAGAATAAATGCCGTAAAGCCGTGGTTGGCACTGATATAATAGGCTCAACATGAGTTTGTCACCGACAATCACTACAGTCTATTGTTCATCAAGCAAAGTGGGCACTTTACAGCCTCAGGAACCTGAGCAAGCTAAAACACAGTTAAATCACCCTGTCTGTATCCATATGCCTGCACGAGCCCTGTCTTTCTAAACTGGCATCAACCTATCAGTATGACCATTGAACACATCTATAACCGACTTGCTTTATGATCGTTCTACCCTCCCTGCATGTTGTCACCGTTTTTTTGATCTGAAAGGGACATCTCCCCTTAAAGCATGATCTTGATCTGTCACATCTGCGTTAAGAAGTCATACCGCCATTTCCTTGATATTTGAGTCTCCATTTTTGAACAGGCCATGTCTCGATCCTTTGCGTCTTTCTCAATCTTTTTTCAGGGACAGTTATTTTCTATCCTGTGCATGGCTAGCTAAATCACCCATCGGCTAAACCGCCCTCCCCTGCTCCTTTCCATACCAGGCTTTCATTGTACTTTTTTATCTTCCAACCTTCGTTATTACGATCCATTCATTGATCCGGTAGTTCATCTCACCCATCACCCCTTTTTTTAAAAATGGCTGTGTTCATTTGGACGAAACAGTAGTCCCTGTCCTTCGAGCTGCAAGGCCAAGGCAAGGATGTGTGCACTCCCGTGTTGTCACTTCGCTCCGGCCCGCGCCATCCGTTTCTCATCACCTTTCCACTCGTCGTCTCCAGGGACGCTTTACCTGCCCCGTCATTCACATCAACCCACTTAAAAACAGGAGAAACACGATGAGCGAGACAAACACAAAACCGGATCTAAAAGCCTTTGTTGTAACGAAGTCTGGAGAAAAAAGCTTCTTTAACGAAATCGGCGCGGCCTGGAAGAACACAAAGGGCGGATACCGCATCAAGCTCAATGCCATACCCGTCAACGGAGAAATCATCCTGCTGCCCCCGAAAGAAACCAAGAAAGACTAAACGGCAAAGGGTCGGTGTTAACCGGCCCTTTACGGCAAAAACAGAACACCGATCAAGGAGAAACCCAATGGCTAAAATCAAAGATATTTACGCACACGTGACCAATAAAATCATTTCTGAACTGGAAAACAATATCCGACCCTGGATGAAACCCTGGAACGCTGAACACGCAGCGGGACGTATCACCCGACCGCTTCGACACAACGGCCTACCCTACAATGGAATCAACATCCTGATGCTCTGGACAGCCGCCCTCGATGCAGGCTATTCATCACCCTACTGGCTCACCTACAAACAAACCAAAGCACTGGGTGCTCAGGTTCGCAAAGGTGAACGTAGCACCCTGGTTGTCTACGCCAACACCTTCACCCGCACCGAAGAGAACGCGGATGGTGAACAAGAAGCACAGACGATCCCCTTCCTCAAGTCCTACAACGTCTTCAATGCCGACCAAATCGACGGCCTACCCGAACACTACACCGCACTTGCCGAACCAGTGAGAGATCCCGTACAACGTATCGAACACGCCGATCACTTTTTTGCTAATACTGGCGCACATATCCAACACGGTGGGAACCGTGCTTACTACAGGATCAGTACCGACCATATCCAGATCCCACCCTTCGAAGCCTTTCATGATGCCCAAAGCTACGTGGCCACCCTCGCCCACGAAATAACCCACTGGACCCGTCACCCCTCTCGTCTTGACCGCCACTTTGACCATCAGAAATTCGGTGACGAAGGCTATGCCCGAGAAGAACTTGTGGCTGAACTTGGCGCCGCTTTCCTTTCCGCTGATTTAGGTATCACCCCTGAGATCCGAGACGACCACGCCCCCTACATCGCCTCCTGGCTCAAAGTCTTAAAAGAAGACAAACGCGCCATCTTCTCGGCTGCCGCACATGCACAACGTGCCATCGATCACCTGCACAGTCTCCAGAAACAGGAGACGTTAACTGGAACCGCCCTTTAGGCAGTTCTTTCTTTTATCAATCTTATACCCAAGAAGGAAAACGACAATGCCTGAAACCAAGACACATGAATTTAAATGGCGCAAAAAAAAGGATCGCGGTCACCGACATGCCCAACGGATCTCAAGCTTATGAAGAAAGTTATGGCGAAGCCCTCGCCCATTTGGAGATAAAAACAATCACACCTAAAAATGATCCCTTGCCTATGAGAAATCATTACAACAACTCAGCTTGTTTTGATCCCCAATAAATAGACGTAAAGCTTTCCTTTATCGTCCGTATGTTCAAAAGCTAATCCTGACACCACGGATCACGATGTCCGCCATGGTATTCCTTTGCATGTCCGGCCTGTATCAATAGTTGTCCTAAATCCTCCCCATTAATGGCCAGTGTTCCCAATACACGCTTGGCATATTTTCCAGGATGGATGTGATTAACCATGACCAGACTACCCGGTTGAATCAGTGCTTTAACAAAATCCGTTGCTTTCTTTACGGCTTCTTTTTCACAAGCAGGTGAACCACGTTTTTCTGGGGTGTTAACCCCATCTAATCGCAGGCTGATCCGTTTAGTTAATCCTGGCCAGATATGGGCATCGATCAAGATAGTGTCACCATCTTTGATTTTAACAATGTGGGCGCGGTAAGGACCGTATTCTGGATCCTTGGCGAGGGCGGAAAATGACAGAAGAATACCAATAAAAAAGATAAGAATAGATTTTTTCATAGCGTCCCTTTTTGTATTCACAGTGCCTTGTTTCAATGCCGATTTTAAGATTGATGAATTCTGGTGGGCAGACAATTCTTTCTACATAACAAATAAATTAATCTAGTTGATACCCTAACTTTTCCAATATACCTTCAAGAATATCCAGATCATCAAAATGAATTTTAACATCCCCTCCTCCACTATGAAGATAATCAATTTTAACCTTACTTCCGACTATGCCGGTCAGATCATCTTCAAGTCGAATATGGTTAATATCTTTTTCAGGAGCTTTAGGTTTAGTGAGTACGATACCCTTTTTTAATTTTCTTGCCGCATCTTCAACTTTACGAACATTTAATTTTTCCCGGCTTATTCGTTGTGCAAGAGCAAGCTGATCCGATTCTTTTAACCCGACCAACGCTCGGCCATGACCCACTTTTATTTCAC
Organism: Gammaproteobacteria bacterium; assembly: GCA_026196045.1. Taxonomy (GTDB): domain Bacteria; phylum Pseudomonadota; class Gammaproteobacteria; order UBA6429; family Thiohalophilaceae; genus JAPHRJ01. The sequence goes on along the minus strand of JAPHRJ010000004.1, from coordinate 25,605 downwards.
CTTGAGCCAGCATATCAATCACTTTGTCCGCTAAACTCAGCAAGCGAATTCGGTGAGAAGCTTCCGTCCGAGATAAATTATAAATACGCCCGACTTCAACTATTGTGCATCCATGATTTTCAACCAAAGTAGACATATGCCGAGCTTTTGTAATTACGTCTATCCCTTCAGGATTATCGTTTTTCAATAACTCAATTGCATTTTCATTTGAGAGATCATCTAGCACCGTCACCGGTACTGAATAAATTTGAATGATTTGTGCAACGCGCCAGGTTAAAAGACCGGTCAATATCTCATACCGTTGCTTCCCTTCTAACGGACGAACATTGATCTGCGGTAACTTATCGATCCCCTGATTTTTAGCCAACTCAATAATAGCGGGAGCCGGGGTTGGAAGAACCTTGCCCGGTCGAAACTTGCTTGGCTCAAGCAAACCAATATCTAAGTGAATTAATCCCATGTTGCTTGCGCGTGTCACATGACACGCTCCTTTTCAACTACTGCAAATTGTGCCATGGAAAATCGGCCAAAAAACAGTTTAAATTAAGTGAAATATCTTTAATTATCAATATGTTACGCGGCTTTTGGACATGTCCAAAAATCACTCGTAATACGCCTCTATGGCCTTGATACATGCATCCTTTATTTCACTCTTGGATGCCCCGCTTTTCTTATCAATAGATACCAACAAACCCGATTTCCCTTTCATGCTAATGGCCATCATAGGCTTACCGGCTGAAGACTTGTATTGTGCTAGCGTTTTACTGGAAGGAGATTTTTTCCCCTGAGTGGCATCAATAGCCGCTTGTTTAAGCTGTGCAATAACCTGCTTACCATCTAATTTCTTATCATGAAGTTCCTTTGCTTTAGCAATGAGGGCTTTTCTTAATTTGGCTGTTTTTAATGCTTTACTCAGCTCCCTAACGTGACGCACTTTTATTTCTGTTACATCACGATATGCCGACACTATTTCAACAGGCAGATCTGCTAAAGCTAAAAACCGTGACAGCCAATCTTGGGAAACATCCATGCGCTCAGCCATCTGCCCTTGATTGTCGTAATACGCATGAAGGGCCGTCTTATAATCCAGTGCACGTTCATAGTCAGATATATCATCCCGATCTCTGTTCTCGACATCTGATAGCCGAAACGCCTCTTCATCAGTTAAGTCCCGGACTTCAACTAGTAATTTCCATCCCAGGTATCCGGCTGTCCAGAAGCGCCGTGCACCACAAATAATTTCATAACCATGCTTTGGATCGCCGTCCACTCGCCGAACAATAGCCGGGAATTCCTGTTTTCCCATACTCTTAAAACCTTCAATCAAATCCGCACAACGATGCTCATTCAATAAATCAAAACGTCGATTATGTCTTTCCCATAGTCGGCACTGACTGGTTTCAACTCGGTACTGTACTTTCTTGACTCGCTCCCCGCGTGATAACTCTCCTACCGTTTTAAGTCGGTCACCTAGAATACCGCTCCCTGTTTTTTTGCCCGCATTTTTCTCCTGTTCCTGCCGACGGATTTCCATGCTCTTCTTTATACCATCTGCTAAATCTTTATTTGAATTTGTCATTTGCCGTCCCCTTATAAAATGCCTTCATCACGTAATTTTTTAGCGTGACTCGGCCAGCTCTCACGAATAAGTAATTCTATTTCGCTATTCACGCTATCCAGGATATTCAAACATCGCTTACGAACCTTGCTGGAACTGGTGGGTTCTAACTCATAGACCGTTCGCTGGTTATAACTCGCAGTTACAATCTCAGCCGACTCACGTAGTTTGGCACCCAGAACAGCATTACCAAACTCCCCTTCAATCAGCTTAACCAACTCTTCTTGGGCACTCTTATTTTCGTCGTACCGACTAAGAACCAGCTTCACAAATTTATAGTCAATCGTTCCTACCGCCCTCTCTAGTACTGACATCGTTTCCTGAAGCATCGTTAAAAATGAAATCGTTGAGGCAAAATCATACATAGAGGGCGGCATAGGGATAACCAGCGCATTTGCTGCATAAATGACATTTAATGAAATCATTCCCAACGCAGGTGGTGGATCAATAATCACGACATCATAATCATCTGCTACAGTCGCGATGCCATCGCGCAAGGTGGAAAACGTTTCGCTGGATACATCGCTTGCTAGCTCATACTCTGCTGAATACAGATGTAGATTTGCAGGAATGAGATCAAGTCCGTCCCAATACGTTGTGCGAATCGCGTAATGCAGCGTTTCTTCTTCATCCCGGAAAAACGGGAGCAAGGTGTCTTCTTCTTTTATATCGTCGTCTGGTACATACCCGAAGGTGCCCGTAGAGCTCGCCTGGGAATCACAGTCAACAAGAAGTACTCGATATCCAGATCTTGAAATGTATTCGGCTAAATGTGTTGAGATAGTGGATTTTGCTACGCCACCTTTAAAATTCTGTACCGCAATAATCACTGGTTCTTCATCTTTATCGCGTGATGGGCGAGTACCAAAAACATCCCGCATTTGATTGATTTGCTTCAGCGTGAAACCTTTACGGCGACCATTTTCACCTAGTTCAGGAGCGGGGATCCGCCCCGTTTTTTCAGCGTCTCGAATGGCTTGGTGTGATCGGCCGACCATATTCGCTGTCTCTTTCATTGAATATCGGTTAATGTCTGTCTTGATTGAATCAGGGCTAAATTTTTGATCTCGGAATGCTCGCCGCAAATCCCCTGTACGACTGATTAAATCTGATATCATTTCTATACCTGTACCCATTTCTGTCACACTCCTTAGACTTGCTCAATTACGCATATTGTTATAATATATTATCAAGTCTTACTAAGAAGGACAAACTTTATAAAGGGCAGGGGATATTCGTTATGGAAGAACCTAAAATAACCGGAAAACTCGCGAAATCTTTAGACCGAATACTCACCACTGTTGAGGCCAGGAAAAAATCAGCCGCCGCAGAAGAGCTTAAAGATGTAACGGTATTACCTGTAACAAAGAAACACCGTCGATCAGCCCGACAAACTCGATTAAGTATAGAGCAGTTCCAACAAGACTTATTTAACCGTGAAATCGATGGCCGGTTCACGACATACCCTGTACGCCCCAGCTCAGAATTTCCCACATTCCTGACCCGTATTCCAATATTCTTACCCATTAAGCGCGGACGTGATAATCAAGGTCTTGATATCGATAATGCGATGCCTTTTATGACTTCGTGGGGAAGAGGGCGCAAGCATGGTCCACCACTAACCGTTTATGATGAAGACACCCTTATGGCTGTGGCTCGACTACGCAAAGCACGGCTGTTTGGTCGACCACATAATCTACCGATCCCTATTGCCGCTATCCAACCAAAAGCAAACGGTGAAGATGTCTCCGTGCATCTACTAACTTGCTCATTAAGTGAACTTCAATCTGAATGTGATGATTCTGATGGTGGAACCAATATGCAGTTGCGGTTAGCTAGCGTGAAAAGGCTAGGGGCAACCGTTATCGAGTTGGATCGGGAAACACATAACAAGCTAGGGACACACGGCACACAAATAAAGCTAATCGATATTGCATGGGAAACTTATGATGACAAGGGTTTATTGTTAATACAATTTTCACCCATAATGGCAGCCTGGTTAGAATCTGAGTACACCTATATTGACTGGAGTATTCGCAAGCAGCTTTCTGACACCGGTAAAGCCTTACACCGGTTCCTAAGTGCACAGCCTAAAAAGTACAGCATTTACTGTGAGAAACTCATGTCCATCATTGGTTATCAGCGGGAATATCGCTACTTTATGGGTGACTTGCGCAGCACAATGAAAAAATTAAGTGAGCTTGAATGGATGGAAAACTGGGAGATCGTAGGAACAGGGCGAAAAGTTCCTCATAAACTAACACTTAAACGATAAACGTTTTTGTTGGTACGTTAACATACAGACTAAACATATCTTACTCTTGAGCTTTTCATCGTTAATATACAGATCAAACTCAAGCTCATACCTTAAAATCTCCCTTTTACGCTTCAACGTACATTAATTTTGGACATGTCCAATAGTGTTATATCACATTGTTTTCATTGGCTTTTTTGTCTCTGCACCTTGTTTTTTAACCCTTTCTGATTCAAGTTTAATTTTTATCGTTAATAAACAGATTGAACAGCCATTAAAAACTAATTAACGTTATTAAACTGATTAAATACCAGGAAAACCTGCATACCAACCAAAAGTTAATCGATATCCAGAAGGGAAGGAGGCGAGGGAACCTAACGTTAACAAACAGATTGAAGTTGATTAAACTTGTTCACATTTTATGTTAATACACAAACCGATTAAGCACATAGTTCAGATTAAATTAAGTAATAAAAAGATTTACTAAGGTAATTAAAACGTCTGCACCGTTAATAAGCCGATTCAGTTATTAATACAATCCAGATATTTATAACATTCTCAATGACTTACCTAACAACATGGGAAAGGTAGTCTTTTCTTTAGTCTTTCTTTAGTCTTTATATTTAATCCGCATTATTGCTTCGCACTATGCGATTAATTTTTTTATAAAAAACTTTTCATTATGATTCAAAAATTCTACCAATTAAAATCAGATTATTAGTAAAAAAATAATAGCGGGTTAATTTCTTAAAATCCCTCGGTGGCAACACCGCGCCGGTTCGATTTCAGCCCTAGGCACCATCTTTATAATCAATAGCTTACACATCATTTCTTATGTGAAATTCTTGGTTTATTTCTCAATTTAAATTTAATGTGTAGATGAGGAAGTTTCTATTTCTGAGGTTCTATCTTGACAAGGTAATGCATGTGCATTACCTTTATTTGTGTTAGAAGTAATACATTATTTTGAGGTAGAAATGAGCGCATTAAGTTTACAAGTCGAATCTACTCTTACAGATCGTTATCAAACTACGGTTCCAACATCTGTACGTAAAACGCTGCGTCTTAATAAAAGAGATAGAATACAGTACATTATTCAGCCTGATAATAATGTACTTATGGTTAAAGCTGAGCAACATGATAGTGATCCTGTCGTTGAAAAGTACTTAAGTTTTCTTGCTAACGATATTAGTAACAACCCCCATCATTTGAAGTCCATATCTTCAGAGCTTGTTGAGCGTATACAGTCATTGGTTTCTGATGTAGAGATTGATTTAGATGCACCTCTTTCCGATGAGGATGACTAAATATGTCTTATGCTTCACCTCTTCTGATAAACGGGTGGAGCATTATTGCCCACCCACAATTCACAAGCCAGATTGAAGAGCTGTTGACGGAAGTAGAGTCACTACGTAGGAAAAATCCAGACAATTACAAAAAAAAGAACGCTACAAAACGACTAAAAGCAATTGCAAAATTAGCGTTTGAGTCAATACCAGAAGATCCGACACGAGTAGAGTATCGTCAGGGTAGTACTTTAGGAAATGATCATAAACATTGGTTTCGGGCAAAATTTTACCAACAGTATAGATTGTTCTTCAGATATCACGAAAAGAGTAAAGTTATTGTACTAGCATGGGTTAATGATGAGGACTCAAAAAGATCATACGGCAGTAAATCGGATGCATATAAAGTTTTTGAGGATATGTTAGATAGTGGGGATCCTCCTGATGATTGGGACAAATTATTGGAAGAAGCCCAAGAAAATTCAACTTGTTTGCAAGAGGTTATTAATAAAGTATGAGCTGAGAAGGTACACATTATTGATGTATCAAGTTTTTTAATTTATATAGGATTTAAATATTATGAATGACCACAAAGATAAACCCAATAAGCCTGATGTACCTAAAGGACCACCTGATAATCCCGGGCAAGGATCAGGCAGGCCTGATAAGCCTCCAAAGCCACCTAAGCGCCCAGTCGGGTAATTGTGGCTTGGTTTGAAAAATATCCTGAACTTCTACAGAAAGAAGAAGAGGCTTTAGTTCAAGGTGGTTATGAATATGAAATAGATAAGGTGGCTCAAAGTGAAGGCTATCTTATAATAAACATTAACTATAGTAATCATGCTATGGGTAATAATGAAATACATATTCTGAAATGTGTTTATCCAGCTTCTTATCCATATTTTTCAGTAGAAATATTTGGGTCAACTTTGCCTCCTGGAAGGCATATTAATCCTAATGATCATCGTTTATGCCTATATGAAAATGAACAAAGTGAATGGAATCCAAGTAGTGATTGCTTAGCTAAGGCTCTGGACGAACAACTCCCAATTTTACTAGAACGACATAAAAATTCTGAAAAGGAATCGATTGATGAGGAACAAACAGGCTACCAGCTAACAGGTCAACTATCATATGAACAGGGTTCTATAATATATGTAGATGATGTCATTATTCCTGATTCTGCCTTTTATGGAACAATGACATTAAGACTTAATGAAACTCGTAATTCTAATCCACCATTAGTTGGATTTGTTGAATCAATTAGGCATGGTTCTGATTCAGTAGCTATGGTTGAAGGGCCATTGAGTGAAATTTTAACTAAGTCACGTGCTGCTCGATGGGTAAAGCTTAATACACTACCAGGTACAGTTTCTCCACAGATTATTCTAAATGAAATCATAAAAGTTTGGCCTGAAATAAAAACACCCAACTATGGGAAAATTGGAGCAGATATAGTTGGAGTCTTAATTAAAGAAGAATCTGAATACAGAGTACCTATTTATAACTGGTTTTTTCTCATTAGGCGAAGACCTCCAAAAAAGAATCAGCCGATAACATTATCTTTAGTACGTAGTGATCGCTTTACAAAAGAAAATATATTTAAACGCGTACCTAAATTAACAGCACTTTCAGGTAAACACGTTACAGTAATAGGTGTAGGAGCAATAGGCTCACATATTATTTGGCAATTGGTACGTTCTGGCATTAGATCTATTACGTTAATTGATGGTGATTTTGTACAAGCAGGTAATTTACCAAGATGGTTAATTGGTTTTTCTGCTATTGGCTACAATAAAGTAGATGTAATGGCTGGATATTTATTACAAAATTTCCCAAGTTTAAAATGTAAGCATTTTAATATAAGAGTTGGTGTTGGACAGATATTAAATGTTGATAATGTTCAAATTAATGCACATGATTTTTTGTGTAAGTTAATTAATGAGTCAGATTTGGTAATAGATGCCGCAGCCGAAACAAATGTTAGTTTATATCTGTCTAATATCTGTGAAGAATCTAAAATACCATATGTATGGGCAACCGGAACACAGGGTGCATGGGGGGGAATAGTTGGCCGTGTAATTCCAGAAATTACAAAGGGAAATTGGACAAGTTTTTCATATAAATATGCAGAAGGAGAAATTTTACCTCCCCCTGAAGAAGTGGGTTCTAATATACAACCTGTAGGATGCTTTTCTCCAACATTTACTGGTACTGGTTTTGATATGGATCAGGTTTCTCTTATGGCTACGCGTATTTCAGTAGCATTACTATGTGATTCTAAAGATGGTTACCCTGGTTTTGATTGGGATGTGGGTGTTCTTCATTTATGGGATGAAAATACAGGATTGCCAATTGCTCCTAAGTGGGATGTATACAAACTTGATGAATGATAAGAAAATGAATTGTCAAAATTTGTGGATTCCAAAATCTATTTTTGATGCCATGGTAGAAGAGGCTGAAAAAAAGAAACCTTTAGAAACAGGTGGGGCATTTATGGGATATGTTGCTGATAATCACGATGTTATTATAACTGATATGATTGATGCTGGAGTAAATGCCATACATAAAAAAATTAGCTTTACACCTGATCAAGAGTATCAACTAAAGGAAATGGAAGATATCTATTACAACTCAGAAGGTATGACTAATTATCTAGGTGATTGGCATACTCATCCTAATGGTACAACTAATCTAAGTTTAAAAGACAAGAAAACTCTTACACGTATTGGTATTACGCCCGAATCACAAAATTCATATCCAATTATGGTTATATTAGCAAGTCAGCCTAGTGAATGGACAATGAGTGCTGTTCAATTTGTTTCTGGTTATATTTGTTTACGAGCATTTGTTGTATGCAAGTATAAGCAATTGCTTCATACGTTTTACTAAATAATAATTACATTATTCAGTTTAATATATTTAGTGACTAGAAAATTTAATTTATAATATTTGCTGCGTATAAACCTTCTCGAATAGCGCGCGAGAAATCATATACTGTTTCAGCAGGTTTACTTCTACCCTCCGCTGTAAGTGATTTGAAAAATGTCTTTCGTAGCCCGTTAGAAAGCTCTAGTTGTACTCCCATACCGCTTAAACCAGAGTTGCATATATTACTATTTGATTTACCTTGTAGATTAGGGTTGTGGTGTTTTGTAACAATAAAACCGTTTGCTTCAAGTGATGATTTAATATACCCACCAAGATTATTATCTCTGCCACCTAAGTAAATTATTTTTTTATTACTTGATTCACCATGAATTGCAATAATATAGTTGTGTTTTTGAATAAGATTGCAACACTGTGGTTCATCAAAATTGGTACTTGTAATGTGAAGAGTTCTGTTTTCTTTAATTTTTGTGCCTTCGAATAAGGCATATGATAGATCATCAGCTGCAATTGCTAATACAATTTCTGAGGTTCCTGGTTCAATACCTCCACCGTGAGGAGCAATAATGGCAGCTAGGGATGCATCTCGTTTGCATACACTAATCCGGAAACTGTTTTTGTCAGATTCATTAGCATATAGCTCAGCGAAATTAGAGTATGTATCCATATCATTAATATATTACCATATGAAAATTCCATGAAATTATTTTTTCAATTGTACGTACAGTTATTGACAGAACTCCAAGTAGTCTCAGGTTACAAATTATTGGTTTTTTTCTATAAGGTGTATATTTAATATCATTCATTTGAATGACTGGGTTTAGCCCAGAAATCTCCATTCGTTCCACCATGCCTACTTAAATAATTTGTTTCCTTATAATTCAATAGATTACAAATCGTAATTTTTCTTGAAACGCGCATTCGCGCCGCGGCCGCGGTTTCCCTATTTCGTTGCTGTGTGTAAGGCATTATGTACCGTGTGATTACGTTCATGAATATAATCATCGCGTTACATTCTCATGTTGCAACCATAAGAAGCTGGAACGAAGGCAAAAAATAAGACACACATCCGCGCTACGCGCATGCTCCGCATGGTGTGTCTCTAATTTTTTGCGACTCACTGATAAAGGTTGGCTGCGCCAACGCGCTGCGCGCCTTTATGTTCGTCCTTCGTTCCTGCGGAAGCGGCTGTCGCTTGATAAAGTAAAAACCACTTTATCGCTGACAGCAGAAGTGCGGGGGCTTTCATAGTTCACTGCGTTATGAAAGCCAAGGAAACCCTCTGCCTTTGGCCTCCCGTTGCTGCGGGAAAGTAAATTAAAAATTGCAACCTGACTGTTAGACAGGTTGTGTGTTTAATTTTTAAAGTGTGGTTATATTCACATCATCTTCGGGTGGGAGATGATAGTGTTATCCACATAGTACACAACCCATCGCCGGTGACTACGTAGCATCCTTATGTCATGCGAAGTAAAGCACCGGACGCGTAGCGGGGTTGTGAACCCATGTGGGTAACACCTGCGCTTAATATCAATGGGTTACAATTTGTAATTATAAAATTAATGTTGTTGGTTTTTTATTTTCAATAAGCTGTGATGTAACTAACGGCTTAGCTTATTTGACAATATTTAATGATTCTCTGTTTTGTTAAGTTGTGCAAGGATAAGAAAAAATAAAATGGTATGGTTTGTTTGAATGGTTTTTAATCCTGGAACCAGCAAAATACGTGATGCGTTAACGCATAAAGAAATACGCCTTTCTCGTGATGACAGGCTGTTTTTACAGGATTTAGCCAAAGTCGAATTTATCAGTAGTGATATTGCGCAAAAGCATCATTATCAAAATAGAAAAACGGATCCAACGGTTCGTTTAAATCGGCTGGTGGAAGCCGGACTCTTAAAGCGACATTTTATCACTGAGCAGGGTCGGGGACAGCTGAGTGTGTATGAGTTTGGGGAGGATAACATTGCAAAAGCCTGGGGGGCAAAACGGAGTCATTTTGGGGCTAACCGCACCTTGCACCATGAGCTGGTAACAAGCCGCCTTTATTTTAAGTTAGAAAGGCCGAATGATTTTAGAAAAGAAAACCGGTTTACCAAAAAGGATAAACAATTTATTCAGGAGCGGGTTGGGGGACGGCATGATTATCAGCCCGATGCGATGTATACCGGAACACAGGGTGAAACGGTATTCGTTGAGGCGGATTCGGGTCAATACAATCGAACCCAAATTCATACGAAACAACAGGCCTGGCGGCGAGTAAAACAAGTGTGGGGGCAACCGGGTCATGCCTTTGCTCCCATTTGTTCACAGGACAATATCGAGGTTTATCGAGTTTAATATCGGAACTGTCACGGCTGTCAAAGTGACGGCGATTTAAGGAGAAGTAATTTATGCAAATGGAAGTGCAAAATATACATGATTTGTCGGCGCAGGAGTTATTTGCTTTGGCGCGTGAACGCACCCTTGAGCAGGATGAGATCGCTCATGCTCATGGACTGCTGAATACTTTGTTAGATCAGCAAAAAACCTCCCCCCTTAAAACACCCCAGATGATCCAGATCGAACGACTCAAAGCGTTGCTTGACAGTAATAAACAGAGTGTGACGATGAAAGATAGCCAGTCAGGTTTCATGATGGAACCGGGCCTGGAGCAGGTTGTTCAAGATAAAAATGCAGTATTGATCCCCTATGATCAGATCGATATAGAAAGTAATCCGCGAGAAGTTTTCTTGAATATTGATGAGTTGGCTGAATCGATAAAAAATGAAAATGGGTTGAATAATCCTATTGTGGTCTTAAAAAAACCAGACGGTCGATTCACCCTGGTGGGAGGCGGGCGGCGTTATCGTGCCTGGGGGGCACTTATAAAAGACGATCCCATTAAGTGGGCCCTGATCCCGGCACGGTTGAAAAAAACCGATCAATTATTTTTAGCCCAGCTTTTTGATAATAAACATCGAGAGGAACTACAGCCTGTTGAAGAGGCCAAGGCCTTCCAGCGGTGTATGGAGGAATTTGGTTTCTCTCAAAAAAACCTGGCTCAAAAGTTATCAATTAGTACCCGTTATGTATCCGACACTTTAGCGTTATTAAAGCTGCCAAAATCTATTCAGACAAAAATTAATGAAGGTGAGATCGGTCGCACCAGTCGTCAGGTGAAACGTTATCTGGATGCGGTCAAAAAAGGACAGGACATTCATGTTGATCACGATCTTGGTAAGGGATCCCTCGCCTTTCCACCGGTGTCTCAATCCGGCGATACGAAACAACACACCAAACCGGCCAAAGGTCGTCAATCGGCTTCATCTGTCAGGCAAGCGACAATAGAAATTTCGAAAAATACGGCCTTGTCCTTATGTGAATTATTAGCCTACTTATCAGGAGCACAGGAAGGTGTGTTATCGGTTGAAGGTGGATTTAATGAGAAAACGCCTAAAAAAGAGATCAAGACCTTATTAGAAATGCGAGCCCACGACATTTTAATGTCGGTCAAAAAATAATAATTAATAGTAAAGGGATTTTATGTCTGGTAGTGCATTAAAAATAAATGATTCAACGCGTCAGTGTTTGAATACGGTCGCGCGATTAAAGTTTGTGACACGCGATCAATTACTCTTCTGGTCACCATTAAATGATTTATCCTCTATTACGCGGATCACCAACGATTTGGTTAAAAAGGGTCTGTTATTTTGTGTGGATGATTTATGTCCGAATGTGTTTTGTCTTACGCAGACTGGTTATCGTTATTGTGGGTTTGCCTATCAAGCCCGGCGTTATTCCATGCCTGCGATACAACAATGCGCCCATCGCAATGCAGCGGAAATTACATTACGGGACAAGGATGATTCGGTTTCTGTGCAGTCACGAAAATACTGTCTGCGATATGGTTTTTTCCCCTCAAAGGCAGAATATCTGTTGCATGCTCGTGACGGGTTCTCTTTATTATTAGTCGATGATTATGCCATGGCACCCAGTCGTATTGCTCATGCGCTATCACGGGCACATACCCCGGATAAACGATTCTATGATTTAGATGCTAGCCATCCCATACGCCACTGGAAGGATGTGGTTGATACAGTCTATGTTTTTACAACGTACAGGGACTCTGTTATTCGGCACCAGGCTTATATAGCCGAACAGGGTATTGTGGGATCGGTTCATTTTATTAAACCCATCTGGAAGGTGGCATGATCACATTGTACGTGACTTTCCTGTTGTTGCTGCTGGCGGTTGATGCGCTTGTCTTTGCTTTTATCTTTGACAATCCATTATTTTTTACAGTCTCGATCGTATTACTGGCAGGGTCAGTGCTGTCAGGTTATGGGGTAATTAAAAATAAAAGATCAAAGAGTCGTGTGATTGAGGGGTGGCATATTGGTGAGGGCATTGAAATTACCGATCCCGAAAACCCCGTTAAGACGACCGTGGTATTACCCGTAAAAACGCTGAGTCTGGGATTTTTAGGGATCGGGAGTCCCGGTTCCGGTAAAACGGTCTCGGCGGGGGTAGGGTATTTGTCTTATCTTTTTTCAAACGATCAGTCAGCAGGTTGGTCGGTACTCGATGGCAAGGGTGATATTGATTTTTATCTGGATCTGGTTCGATGCGGTGTTATGCCAGACCGATTCTTTTCCTCTGAACTGCCGGGCAGTGATTCGATCAATTTATTAGAGGGGGATCCTTATGATGTGGTTGATCGGTGTTTACGGTTTTTAGTGCCAACCAGTGTATCGACCTCTTTTTATTCTGATGAGCAACGGACTACCTTGCATCGGATCATTCCGGCCCTGAAACAACTTGGCATGCCCGTTAGCATGCGCGATCTCTACGCGATTTTAACGGTGGAAGAAGCCGCTATTGATTTTATGCATTTAGCGCGGCAAGCGGATATTGATGAATCCTCATTAATGATGTTAAACACCTGGTTTAATACCGACTTTGAGGAACGACTTAATCAAAATAAAGGGATGTTAAATCGGCTTTATGTTTTTGTCGCAGGGTCGGCGACCGACCGATTAAATGCCTATCAACCGGATATCTCCATATCGGAGGCCACAGAAAAAGGGCTTAAACTCTTTTTCCATTTACCGTATTCACAGTTTGCGATTGATGTGGCCATCGCCATTGTTGAAATGTTTGGCATTGAGGCACGAAAGCGGCAACTCTCAGGCACAGACGGCTATCACCCTTACCCACTTTTATTTGAAGATTACGGCGGTTTTTTTCATGATAATTTTGGGCCGATTTCTTCTCGTTGCCGTTCTGCAAAAATGCCACTGAACTTTACCTTTCAATCACTAGCCCAGCTACAAAAGGTCGATGAGACTTTTAAAGATGAGATTGATGACAATGTGCAAACTAAAATTGCCTTTCGCGTCATGGGACGCTCTACCACGCGTTTTGTGGTTGACTTGCTCGATGAGTTTGAAACCCGTGAGGTCTCAATGAGTGAAGTGGGGGATCGGGATGGTTCGAATGTGCAACATATTAAGCAACAACGGATCACCTCTAAAATGCTAAAAGAGTTATCCCCTGGGGAAGCTTATATCTCCACCCTGATCCATTCAGAGCAGGGCATGGTAAACCCGCTTTATCGTGTCCAGTTTCCTGCACCTGATTTAGATAACGGTATTCCTGCCGCATTGCCATCGGCAAAGGAAACACATGAGGGAAGGGGGTTAGGCTTATGGTCAAAATATATGAATCCCTCAAAGCTGGCGGACATTAATCAGGAATTATATGACTCCATGCAGGTGAATGCGGAGGTCTCCGTATGATCACCTGGTTTAATTTGATCCCGGTTTTTGTTGTGCCCCCCATACTTTTATTTGTTCCGGCCTTGTTGCCTGATTTTATGATCGCGAATAAAACGTTGGGGGGTGCCGCTTATCGCACCTTTTTTGTTGATGTGTTGTTACTGCCTGTATTGAGTGATCAGGCGGCCTGGGTGTTTATTCATTGGTACCGGGGTATTGGTGAGGTGGCACGGGTATGGTTTCATTTTTTAATAACATTAAACGTCTATTTTTGTGCGTGGCCTGTTATTGCGTTTATGGGTTCTGTTTATCTGCGGTTGCGGAACTGGGCAAAATTAAAAGAACTGGATTTAAAAAGACATACTGCCAAAGGAGGCTGATTTTATGTTTCGATCTATCTTAGTGTTGATTACGGTTATGGGGGTGGTGTTTCCGGAATGGGTGATGGCTGCCATGGAGGTGCCCAAGTTTTTAAAGGAGGGGGATGCGTCGAACACCACCAATGAGATCGCTCAAAATTTGGCAACGGTGTTGTACGGCATTGCCGGTGGGGTTGCCGTGATTGGCGTGATCGTGGGTGCCCTAAAAATTATGGGGGGTGAGGAAGACGCCGGTTGGAAGGCCATTAAAAACGTGGTGATTGGCGGTTTAATTATTGCCGTGGTCGGTGCCATCGTGAATATCTTTGCCTAAATCATGTATGCCTGGAATAAACGTTTACGTCTGCCTGAGATCAACGGCATACCCGTGTATGCCTATCTGCTTTGGGTGATTTGTATTTTGTTGATCATTGCCACCTTTATTGTGCCGTTGTGGCTAAAGCTGATTTTAGGGGGTGTGATTGCCGTTTTGTTCTTTGCAGGCCTGGTGTTGACCGTCTTCTCAGAGCGGTTGGTTTTCTTACGGTTGTTGTTCGCGGGGCGCGGTGATGCTAACAGCAACGATATTATGATCATGGATCGGGAATAATATGTATCAAGATAGATTTACATGGCGTAACCGGGTCGGGGAACATTGCATTGCGCATCATGATGGGGCAGTGTCACTGATGATAGGCTGGGAGGGCGTGGATTTAGAGTTTACGGGATCGGATCATGTCTTTTCTGAACTATCGACCCTGTATAATTTTTTCCATTTGGTCAGTGAACGTTATTATCATGAATTTCATTTCTGGCGCCGCCATGATGACACCATTATCGATAATTATGCGGCACTCAATGATCAGCATATTCGAGGGGGGGAGATCGCAAAGTTTTTCAGACGTGAGAACGCTAACCACTACCGCCGCTTTTCGCGGGTGAATGAAACGGCCATCTGTATTACCTTCCCTCCGAGCAAATCTTTTTTTTCAAAATTTTGCCGTCCAGAAAAGTTATTAGCGTTACAAAGTCAGCGGGCCGGGGAGTTAGTCCGCTATGCGGAAAAAATGGTAAAGCAATTACCCGGTGGGTGCTTGTTGTCAAATATGGACTACATTGGAAAAATATTAAAATCATCTAACCCCACGCTCTTTAATGCAGGTGGCTTTTCATCGAATGAGCAGATATTTTTAAATCATCAACTCATTAGAAAACCGGAATTGTTAGAGGAGGGGGTGTTATTTGATGGGAAAGTTTTCAAGAAAGTGTTGTTTGTCCCGCTTTATCCCGATGCGAAGCCGGGCTGGTTTTTTAATTACGCCAGTTTTTCCGTGGATGTGCATATTTCACAGGTAGTAAAACAAATCCCCACAAAAGCGGCCACGAGTCAGTCTGAAAGACAAACCAAGTTTTCAACCGCATCAAACGCCAATACGAATGTGGAGATGACAGGATCCAAGCTGCGACAGGAAAAAGAGTTTAGGCAGTATTTAGTGGACAATGATTTGAATGCTTATGCCAATTGTTACCTTGTTGTGTTGACCTCTCATGATAAAGCCAGCGTCCTTCATTTTGCGGACTTGATCAATAATCAAATCATGCAAGAGGGTGGTTCGGCCGATCTATCAAGTAAGGTGCAGTACCCCTGTTTTCGCTACAGCTTGCCGGGACAAGGGTATCAGTCCACCTTCCTGCGAACCGACAATACCTGGCAGGTGGCCAATATGACACCGTGTCAGCGGTTCAATACCGGTTATCAAAATGGTGAGCAGTTACGGCTTGGCGTACACGGACAACCGGTGACATTGAGTTATGTGGAGGATGAACTCAATAACTCTCTATCCAGTGCAAAATCAGGTTCGGGTAAGGATGCAGAAAAACAATTAACGGTTTTTGAGACCTATCCGCTTGGGTTGAACTGGTTGGGGCTGGAATGCGGTAATTCGTATGAATGGACGGCCCAGGCACTGAATGGCAAAAATGCCTATATCAATATCGATCCTGAAAAAACCGTGGTCTCCCCCTTTCCCCCTTATCATGAAGCCGATCTTGATGCGGATTATCCTTTATCCGCCGATCTGGTGGGCGGGACAATCCGTGCGCTGGCTTTTTTATTGCTCGATGATTCTGATGCAGGAAAGATAGATTATTCGATGCCGCAGATCTATCAGGCCGCGGCTGAGACGGCCATGCAGGTATTATACTCGGTGCCTATTGCTGGAAAAGAGGCCCCGCTGTTTGAAGATTACTTTCAGGTATTAAATGATCCTTATTACCTTGTCGGTAAACCCGATCAACAAGACGCGGCGAAATCGATGGCAATGAATATTGGTGCCTTCTTAGATACACGGGAAGGGGCGGTCTTTAATCAGCCGACCAATATTTTCATTGATGAAAAGATGACGTTCTTTAATCTCAAGCCAGTGATGGACTCTCCCCGATTGTTTAAATTCTACTTGTTGTTCTTATCGTTGCGTTTATCGCAGGTGGCCTATCATAGTCCGGCCCCCACTCGTTTTTTATTAAATGAGTTTCATGTCTTTGTAAAATTAGCCAAGGATGTGGTAGGCGGTCTTATGGATGGTCTCTCACGGATGGGACGAAAAGAGGCCAAAGCCTTAGATCTTGTGACACAAGAGAATCAGGAAATGGATTGTGTCAGTGATGCGATCATTAATTCCTTAAATCACCACGTATTATTATATCGTCAGTCACAATGGGAACACTTTGGTGAACGATTATCGTTAAATCCTTCTGTGGTGAATATCTGGCGGGACTTTCCGAATCCTACTCAGCTGAATTATCGTAATTGTATTCGCTCCATGTATGGCGACTATTACAATTTATTGCTGACCTTCCCGGAAGCCTTTATTGATTTTACCTCCACGAAAAAAACGGATCTCGATATTAAAGCGCGGGTGGCGTTGATGTCGGATGATCCGTTTGAACGTTTAGATCTTTATTATGAACAAAGGAATAAAAATGCGGCGGCTTAGTTTGATAGGGTTGTTTTATCTGTGTGCTTCTCAGGCGCAGGCCCTGGGTTCAGACGGCTCGGGCTGGAAAATTGTGTCCCAAATGCAGCAGTCATTAGTGATGTTACGCGAGCAGATCAAGCTGGTGGGTGATCATGTACGCCTGGCCAATGATATGCGGAATATCTCATTAAAGAATGCCAAAAGCTGGGATGTGATCAATGATCCGCTTTTTTCAGACTATATGGGTGACTGGTCAGGGACGGAGGGCTTTGGGGCGTTATCAGGCACGGCAAGTGAATTACAGGGGCTGGATAATGAAGCCTATAAACTGAGCCGGGAATATTCTAAAACCAGCGGTGAGAAGAATGGCTATTACGGAAATCGTGATCTGTCCTCATCAGCGGACATGTTACGAAAACTTCGGCGGTATTCAGTACGTAACTTTGATAAGGCCAATCGTGATCTGGGCGAGCGGGATTCCAGTCAGGTCACAGCAAAATCGACAGCGGGGGTATTAGATCTTCTGGTGGATGAAAAAGCCCAAAAAATAGAAGAACAACGCCAGCAGGAGGCGGCACGAAAAAAGGCGAAAGCGGATCGGGGAGATCTTGACCAGGCCTTAGGGGGCGCGTTAAAGCATGTGGGTAATTAGTCATGGCGGATAAAGATCCCTTAGATATTTTATTGGGCCATCTTGATCCGGTTCATGTTTTTACGATTGGGTATGAGCTTGCCCCCAGTTTTATGATGGTCTCTGGCGTGTTGTTAGCCCTGGCGATTTTATTTAGAACGGTGAATGAAAACTATCATGCCGCCTCAGGGGTGGAGGTGAACTGGTCTAAATATTTTTTAGATGTGTTCCTTTGGGGAATGATTTTATCGCTGTATTTTGTTATTGCTGTGGCGGTGATCCAGTTCTTTAATTATTTTACCGTGGGGTTTGAGAAAACCGGATCGTTACAGGAAATTGCGAGCTCCATTGATAATGCCATTAAACGCCTTAACGAAGTCTCCAGGCCAGAGGATCGCAGTATCTATGATACGGTCGTCGGGGGCATTGCTTATGGCGGGGCGTATTTGATGTATTTGTTGACCTTTATCATCACCCTGGCTGTGGGCGGCTTTCTTAAAGTGGGTCACGCTTTTTTATTCTCGTTAGCCTATATCTGGGGATTGTTTGTGATCCCACTGATGATCACCAACAATCTTAAATTATTAAAACCCTGGGGAACGGTTGTCGGCATATTGCTAACCTGGCCGTTAATACAGGCACTGGCCTTGATCATGTTTAAAGGGATCTTTCTGGCGGCCACCAGTGAGATTACCGCGAGCATGACGGAGCATTCCAATACCATTGAAGCTCTGTTTTATATTACCTTCTCGGTTTTAAATCTACTCATCCTCGCCACGTTAATTATGGCCCCGTTTTTAGCCCAGGCTTTTATTACCGGCTCGGGTGTTGCCGGTGCGATCCTCTCTTTTGGGGCAACGGGCGTAGCGGCCGGGGCCAACATGTATAAAAGTGTGGTTGCACCCAGTTCAACGTTGGGTCGGTTTGCTAAAAATGTCTATAAAAAATCAGCCTCCTCCACCTTTGCCAATACATTAGGGACGCTGGGCACCGAAATATTAAAATCCAAAACGGAGCCCGCTTCATTGTATGAGGCCTCATCGGTGGCGGAAGGGTCGGCGGCTGATCCCTCGGGATCGGAGAGGGGGAGTGCATCCAATTCGACTACCGTGGATGAGGTTCAGAATAAGTCGGGCAAGACGGCCAAACAGAAAGACAATGCAAGGCGCGGCCATTTTGTGAATAAAGCCAAACAATCCAGGGCATAAGGGAGTGAGGGTGTGAAAGGGTTAAATGTTAAAAAAGAGATCGCAGACCATGGTGAGACAGGATCATTGGTGATCACGTTAGCCAAAGCCAACCGGCGGCAGTTTGTTGTGATCGTGCTGCTGTTGATGGTGCTGGCAATAGCCTCCTTGTCTTTTATTCTCTATCCCCGTGCGATCATCACGGTGGATGGGGAAGGGCGGATCATAGGGGAAATTGAATACATTGATAAAAAGCATTCTGACGGGACTTCAATACTGGGTTCCAGTAAACGCTTTGTTGAAGCCTTCTTAAGTCACAATTCGGCCACGGTGATGGAAGATAAATTTCTGGCCCTGTCCATGATGGATGCCCCCTTGCGGGATAAGTGGCGCAAGATCTGGTTTGATGAAAATGCCATTGCCAGAATTAAAGATGCACAATCCTATTGTCTGGTTGTGATTGATGATGAGGGGTCGAGTTTTAAACCGACCACAAATAATACCTTTTTTGTTTCCACACTCGGTCAGGTGAAATGTACCTCACTATCGGGTACCCAGTCCGTCACGGAAAAGTTTGTGTTTGAGTTCTCTGCGGTACCGGTTCAGCGTACCTGGAAAAATACATCCGGGATAAAAATCGTGAGCCTGTTTAATAATCCCTTTGATGATGAGTATTTTGATGAAAAAGTTAATAGTTAATGGTCTGGTGCTGCTCTTACTGGTGAGCTCACCGGTGATGGCGGAAAAACTGCTGCCCAAGAAACGCAACGTTAATTTAACCGAGTTCACCCGGATCACAGTCGATATCTTGCCGGACTTAGGCGTGAGGCTTATTTTTCCGTTTATTCTGGACTCCGCTAAGTTGCAGCCGCAATTTAAAAAAGAACTGACCAATGAAAATATATTTGATGTAGCGGTAGACGGGGACAGTATTAAAGGGCAGAACACGATCAGCATTACGGTTAAAAAACCGGATAGCGGAGGGGCTGCCTTTCAGAACAATACCTATCTCGGCAATTTGTTCCTCAGTGTCGATGGTTACAACATTACCATCTTGTTGCGTACCACCGTTAACATGAACGATCACTTTAGTGATGTTGTTTTTAAACCGGATGAGAAGGCGCGTGATTTTTTAGTTGAAAAAGAAGTGCAACATATTAGAAAAGTGCAAAATGAAGAATATCAAAAACGCCTGCAGGAACTGGATAAGCAAGCATTGAAAAAATCAATTTCACGTTTGGGTGAAGTGATCTTACAGGATCCGGATATCAAACGTATCAAGGAAGATAAAATTGCATCCTCCCCATCAGGGGAGGTACTCAATGTCTATCTGGATGAGTTTGTTGATTATGAGAGTTACAGCACCTTGATCCTGGAGTATGACCATCCGGGAAACGATCCCTTTGTGATCAAAGATATTACCGTTTCATCCGGTGATATGGACACCGGGATCGTGACCATTGATTCGAGTTATTATTGTAATCATGATTCAAAGTGCGCCATTGCGACCATGGATCAATCACTGGCTGAGCGTGATGTGCTGACGTTGATTTTCAGCACCAGCAAAGGGACATTTGAATTATCATGGTAAAAGGGATCGTTATCTTTACCTTGTTCTCTTCTGCATGTTATGCACAGGATTTTTCGTATGAAAAATTTGAAGAGGAGGTGCGTGAGGCGCGACGGTTTGCGGATGAGAAAAATGGACGGACTAATCAGGCCCAATTGAGTTCATTTTTAAATAAAAATGCAAACGTTGAATTTGCTACAAAAAATAGACGAGCAGGTGCAGTCTCGCAGGATCTATCAGAGGAGCCAACGGATCCGGTCGGGGAGAATAAAAAGCGTGTCAATGATCGTGCCGAAGAGGATAGGGTGGTTGATGCCTCAGTCATCCCTGTTGAGGAGGTGGTGGTATCACAGGGTCGTCCTGCGAGTGTGCGTGATCAAACTTCGCCCCACGTGAATGGGGCCGGATCGGGAACGCTACTGTCTACCAATAAGGGGACCGTGACATCCGCCTTATCATCAACACCAAAAAAGCAGCAGGACAGTAAACATATTTATATCGCACCCCCTGTTTTAAAAACCAGTAAAAATCATTCTGTTTTTAATGCGACAAAAGGGGATCGTCCGTTTGGGGTGCCGGTCAATACTTGGGTGGTCGTGTCGTTGGTACGTAATATTACCAATGCAGATATTGGTACAGTTGAGCTTGTACTTGATCGTGATATTTTAGGTGAGTTTGATACCTTACCAGCCGGAACGGTTTTTATTTCTAAACCGTTTTTTAATGAAGGGACTCGACGACTTGATCTCGTGGCCATTGGCGGCAGGACACCGGATGGTCGTGAATTTGAGCTAAAAGCGGTGGCGTATGATATGGGGGGACGCAGTGGTATTGCCGGTGTCCTTCTTAGAGATCGACGTGATGAAATTAACGAGGCTGTGACGGATTCGGTTGTTGATTTAGGAAAAGGGGCATTGCAATTAGCCACACCTAACTCATTACTTGGTCAGGCTGTTGGGGATACCGGTGAGGCGTTGATCAGTAATGAAAACCAGGCTCGTCGTCAACCTGAGAAAGGGATCATTCTGGTGTCATCTCAACAAATTAAACTAAAAGTTGAACAGGCTTTTTAATGTGGCGTGATAAAACAATATTAATAAAATTAGATCCGATCTATTTATAAATGTGCACGTCATATTTTATTTGTTGGTAGTTAGCGAGATCACTGATGATATTTTGGCGTTATCTACTCGAACTGTGAATACGATCAATTTTATTTCTGGCATTGATTGGTATATTGAATGACGCATTCAGGCTTCACCAAATAGTGCTCAGATCATTTATTCGGTGTTGCTTTAAGCCGTGGTTGTACCTTAAAAAATAGCTGATTTTTATCAGTATATTAAAGGGATTTGGTTATTAATTTTCTTATTACGACTCAATAGGAAATTGATTTATTTATCAGGGATGGTTTATGTTGTTTAAGTACGCGTTACTCTTGTGTTTTGTCCTGCCTTTAAATGCTGTTTTGGCCGCAGATAATATGGCTGGAGCAGGTCTTTCTTTTGATACCTACTCAGTGGATGATCCCAACGGTAGTACCAGTCAAAGCTCAGATATTTCCCCCTTTCATTTATTTTACTTTTCAAAAATCAATCGAGACTCTCGATGGTATGCGGAGTTTTATAAAACGGATTTTAAACTAGCTGCTGGGGTTAACACTATTGGTCAGAAAGTTGAAACCAGTGCGTTAGTACTGGGTTATCAACAGCGGTTTGTTTTTACAAAATGGTTAAAGCCCTGGGCCGGGTTCGGTGTTGTGACCGCGAAAGATACCATTACCGCACGTCACACGATTGATAGTGATGGCTATTTGGATCAAACCTATTCAGACAGAGCGATCACGTCTTTTTCTGCCGTTGTCAATGGCACCATCGAACTTGAATTAAATAAAAAATTCAACTTTGGATTGCGGGGGCAGTATCTACACTCTTTTGATAATTCCATTCAAGGCTTCTCAGCCGGAGCCATGCTTCTTTACAAGTTTTAATAATAATCAGATTTCGATCAGGGAGTTTATTTTTATGCGTCATTTTATTTTAGTTTCATTGTTTACGCTTGTTTTGGCCGCCTGTGGTGGGGGTGAAGAGAGTGGGGATTCTGCGTCCGGGGATCTTCCATATTCACGCCCAGGTGCCAGTGTCACCGGTTCGGCGTTTGATGGTTTGATCATAAAAGGAGAGGTATCGGCTTATCGTTTTGAGCAGGGCGTGAAAGGTGAGTTGCTGGGAACGGCGACCACCGATGGCAGTGGACTGTACTCATTGGACATCGTTGCGGATGATACCCCGATCTGGCTGGAGATAAAGAACGGTTATTACTATGAGGAAGCCAGTGGACGGAAAATTCAGCTTAATCAGGATGCAGAATATAGGTTGGTGGCTGTCACCCATTATGTTTCCGGTCAGAGTGTGGATATCAGCTTAACGTTTTTAACAACGTTAGCAGCGGGGTATACCGAGTATCTGATCGCGCACGGCACGACCGTGGATAATGCCATTATTACCGCAAATAATGCCATGTCGGCCTGGGTAGGGTTTGATATCAGTACCACGCATCCCTTAGATGTGTCTGATTTTGCCAATGCCACACCGATTTTATCCAGTCGTCATAAGGCGGGGTTTATCGCGGCGGGTATCTCTGAATTTACCCGCCAGATTCATGTGAATGCAGGGCAACCGGAACACTTGGTGTGGCCTTCAATTGGTTTTGTTCAAGCCGCCTATGAGGATATTAAAGCGGATGGCCTGCTTGATGGGTTTAATGCTTCGGGGCGTGTCAGTTTAGGAGCCGTATCCTTTGATGCAACCACCTATCGAGAAACCCTGGGTGTGCGAATTTTGCAGTTTGCACAAGGGGCGCGTAATGCCACCTCGTTGGTCGCCTCGGATATCGAAGAATTTATTTCACCGTTTAGTGCCTATTCATCGGCTGTTTTTAATAATGTGGAGACGGCAGATGTAACTTTACGTGTCCCGTCTGTGACTGATTTTTTGCCCGCTTCTGGAGATACGCTTACGAATGCTTTTAGAATTCGCGCTAAGGTTTCTGATGATTATGGTATTGCCGAGGTGTCGATTTATGTTGACGGTGCGCTGGTTTCAGATGCTGTTGATACGGCGAGCCCTGCCCTTGATTATGATTTTCAATTGTTACCTGAAGGGCAACATACTGTTTCTATTGTGGCGACGAATGTGCTGGGTAAATCCACAACGGTGGAACGTACGGTAACCGTACAGGTGGGTGCACCTGTTATCAATCAGTTCTGGCCTACCGAGGGGGAGACGGTTTCTGGTAGCTATAATGTTCGTGCTGATGTGTCTGATGATTATGGAGTCGCGTCTGTTTCTTATTATGTTGATGGTACTTTACAAGCCTCAGCTTCGTCTGCGGCGTTTACGATGAATACATTATCATTTGGAAATGGAAGTCATGCGGTTGCGATTCATGTGACGAATGCGGTTGGTAAAACATCGATTGTTACGCGAAATATTATTATTGCAAATGGTTTGCCTTCAATCACTATGCCTTACCGCACCACCAATCAGAATGGCGGCTATACACCGGATTGCACATATTCTTTTAGTGTGGCTGATGGGAATGGCACAGGGATTTCTTCTGTTGAGCTAAATAGTAGATATGTAGGTTCTCGCTCAGGATCTTTTGGTGTTAACTTGAGTTGGTCACCTCAGAATGGCTTTTGTTACGGCACTGAGACGGTTAGGGTTACAGACGGAGTGGGTAATTCGGTGGCGGCTAGTATGAATGTGTATGTTTACCGTTCCTGTGTAGGCGCTTCTTGTTATTACACGTGTTATTTTCAGCAGGCCTCAAGTTGTGGCCCGTTTTGATGTTGTTTATTTGTTAGGATGTTCGTGTTGAGGCGGCTTCTTATTCTACTTGTGAGCGTGTCGCTGTTCGCGTGTAATGGTGGTGCGCCTACAGATGGGGTAACTGAAACATCCTCAGGTGACACGTCTACCAGTGGGGACAGTGGATCAGGTTCTTCGGGGTCGGGTTATGTGGCCTCGGGTGTTGTGTCCGGTATTGCATTTGATAGTGCAATAGATTTGGGGGATGTGTCTGTTTACTCTTTTTCTAATGGGTCGAAAGGTGTTTTGTTGGGTGAAGGCACGACTGGCGACGGGATTTTTTCTCTTCGACTGGAGTCTGTTGAATCGCAGCCTGTTATGATTGAAGTTTCTGGTGGGTATTATTATGAGGAAGCGAGTAATACGCGTGTAGAGCCAGATGTTTCTTTGCGCCAGAAAATGTTTGCGGTGTCGTATTATACGGCGGGTGAGACACTAAACTTAAGTGTGACCTTTCTGACAACCCTTGCCGCAGGCTATGCGGAGTATTTAGTGACCCAGGGGGAGACGGCAACCAATGCCGTTATTACGGCAAATAATGCATTATCGGCGTGGGCGGGGTTCGATGTCATTGACACCGTGCCGGTAAATGTCTCCATTGCGTCTAATGCATCCTCAACGCTGACTGATGCATTGAAATACGGTTTTATCTCAGCAGGCTTGTCGCAGTTTTCCATTTATTTATATCAACGTTCTTTCCTGGGTGCGCATGAGGCTTATCAGTCCATTTCGGTCTATCCGTATGCGTTTGATGATATTAAAGCCGATGGTTTGCTGGATGGTAAAAATGAATACGGTGATGTGACAATGGGTGATGTGAATTTTGATAGGAATACGTATCGAAGCCACCTGGCGGCCAGGATGTTGGATTTTACGAATACGGCTTATAATCGTTCATCCTTGTTGTTTGATGATGTGCGTTCTTTTGCTGTTTCTTTTTCCTCTTCTGAAAATGCATTATTTGGTTATGTTGCCGCACCGGATATTTTTGAACCTGAGCCGGTCGTTGTTGATTTCTATCCGTCCGAGGGTGAAACGGTGGTTGGGACGTATAGTGCCAGGGCCACGGTTTCAGATGTTTATGGTTTAAAGCGGGTAACGTATTATGTTGATGGGGTCTTTGTGGCAGGCGCCGGTGATCCTGATCTACCGATCAGGGCAATTGATACACGGTATTTTTCAAATGGGTTACATGCACTTGA